>CAYXEC010000031.1:0-10869 GCA_964463855.1 uncultured Verrucomicrobiales bacterium
GCTCCTGGATGAGGCTGGCAATCGTGGCACTTACTCCTGAGAACGGCTTGCTCTCATCCACCAATACCGCCCTGTTGGTCTTCATCACCGTGTCCAGGATTGCCTGCTGATCGAGTGGCCTGATTGAGCGTAAATCCAGCACTTCAGCATTCACTCCATGCTCAGACTGGAGGGTCTCGGCAGCCTCCAGGGCGCGGATAACACTGCGTCCGTGTGCAATGAGCGACACATCAGATCCCTCGCGCTTGATCTCCGCCTTGCCCAATGGCACGAGGTGATCTCCATCTTCCGGATCCGGCACAGGGCCTGAAGTGCCGTAAAGCAGGGTGTTTTCCATGATGTAAACCGGATCATTGTCCCTGATGGCAGTCTTCATCAGGCCCTTGGCATCAGCCGGGGTAGCCGGAGCACAAACCTTGAGTCCGGGAAATGCCGCAAAGAGTCCCTCCGGGCAGTGCGAGTGAGTCGCTCCAACAGCCGTTCCCCCGTTTGCAGGCCCCCTCATGACAATGGGCACATTGCACAGGCCGCCCGACATATAGCGCACACATGCGGCGTTGTTAACCAGCTGGTCAAAGGCCACAGAGTGGAAACTCCAGAACATCAGCTCCATCACCGGGCGGACACCCAACATGGAAGCTCCGATACCCATGCCAATGAACCCGGCCTCAGAAATGGGCGTATCGACAACGCGCTTGCTGCCCCATTTGTCCCAGAGTCCTTCCGTGACCTTGTAGGCACCATTGTACTGGGCAACTTCCTCGCCCATGATGACAACATTTTCATCGCGTTCCAATTCCTCATCAAGGGCTTCGCGAATGGCGTGGCGGTAGAGTATCTCTCTCATAAGAATATGCTTTGGGGCTTCCCTGCAGGATTAAAAATCAATCGTTGAAAAAGTGGCGGCCGGTGTTGCCCGACTCGGTGTCGTTGTCTGTCTCCCAGTAGACATCCTCAAAAATGGAATCCACCGTGGGAGGCGGGGACTGGTCGGCGAACACCGCGGCCTGATCTGCCTCTGCCTTGGCTTCCTTGTCAATGGCATCAGCCTCGGCATCGGTAAATACAGCCTCCTCGATCAGACGGCGACGCCAGAGACGGATTGGATCGTGGTAGGTCTTGTATTTTTCGATTTCCTCGGGGGTGCGGTATTTCTTGGCGTTGGCATCAGCCACCGAGTGGCCGTAGTAGCGGTATGTAGCTATTTCAAGCACGGTGGGCTTAGATTCCTTGCGTGCCCGCTCCATGGCAATGTGAGTCTTGGCACGCACCTCGTAAAGATCCTCCCCGTTGACCAGATCCCACGCCATGTCATAGGCTTCAGCACGTTGGGCGAGGCAGTTTTTGTAAGCGCTGGAGCGCCCCTGGCTCGTTCCCATCGAGTATCCATTGTTTTCGATAATGTAGATGACAGGCAATTCGAACAACTCGGCGATATTGAGAGACTCGTGAAAAACACCCTGGTTGACAGCTCCATCTCCGAGATAGCACAGGCAGCAACCTTCCTGCTCCTTGTACTTCACCCCGTAGGCGAGGCCAAGACCCAGAGGAGTTTGCCCGGCGACAATTCCATGACCTCCCCAGAAGTTTTTCGAGGGGTCAAACAAATGCATGGAGCCCCCTTTGCCTTTGGCTGCACCGGTGGCCTTGCCATATAGCTCGGCCATGCAGGAATTCATGTCCATGCCCACAGAGAGGGCGTGCCCATGACAGCGGTAGGCGGTGATCACATGGTCATTTTCCCGACACAGGCTTATAGTGCCCGCCGCAACTGACTCCTGACCAATGTAAAGATGCAAAAAGCCCCCCATCATGCCTTTGTTGTAGAACTTCAGCGCAGTCTGCTCAAAACGACGGATGCGAGACATGTCCCGGAAAAACTGGATCTTGTCCTCAGCCGTCAACTCCTGGTTGATCTTGGATTCCGAAAAGTCGAGTGAAGTGGGAGTGTTCTCAATCATGAAATTCTAGCTATGATGTGGAAGTGGCTTTATGGGCTGACGGCATATGGTTCAAGACAAAATACTGAGACCATGTAGTGGACAGACTGCTAAAGCAGGACCGCATCAAGCTAGTCATGCACCGGAAGTTTGGCCAGAACAATTCAAGCCATAACGGCAAGCACGCGATAACAAGCCCTAGGAATTGAGCATTCTGAGTGCATCCCGGACAAGATCCTCGGTTGCAGCGCCGGGCTTGAGTTTAGCCACCGCCGACACCGCCTTCTTGGCCTCGAGCTGCTTATAGCCCAGGCCAATGAGGGCTGACTCCGCATCAATGGAAGCACTCGGAGCTGCATCGCCGGCCGCTGCCTGCCATGCCTCGGCGACCCCCACCTTGTCCTTGAGCTCGAGGATGATGCGTTCCGCTGTTTTTTTGCCAAGACCCTTGATCTGGGATAATGCAGCGGCCTCGCCATTAACCACACAAGCCTTGAAGTGCTCCACCGGCATGCCACTGAGAACAGACATGCCAATGGCGGGACCAATGCCACTGACCCTCTCGATGAGCAAAAGGAACAGATCGCGTTCAGCGTCCGTGGCAAAACCGTAAAGAGTATGCGCGGTTTCGCGAATGTGTAAGTGAGTACGCAGCTCCACCTCCATGCCTTCCACGGGATTGATATGGTCATAGGTACTCAGCGAGACAATGACCAGATATCCAACCCCATTGACATCAACAACGAGCCTGCCCGGCAGGGCTTCGAGCACTTTTCCACGAAGTCGTGCAATCATAGGAGTCATTAGACTAGGCGGATGCCACCCGCGTCAACTGGAATTCCTGCACGACTTGGCAAACCGCCAGTAACTGCAGGGGGATTTGCGTTTTGGGTCTCAGAAGAGAAAATTCTAGGATGTTGCACGAACCGGCTCCGAGCCAAAGAATTTGCGCATGGATGCACAATCGTCTCCCACGCAGTTTACGCAGCAGGGGCGGATTTCACTCTTGCATTCGGTGCCCATATGTTCAGCCACCAATCGTACGCAAAGATCAATGAATCGTTCCTCCAGATTGAAGCAGTCCACCCGGGCGAAGTGCTCCACCACTTTCTCCGCCTCTTCACGAAACTCGATATCGATTTCGTCCAGGGTTTCAATATGGTCTGTGGTGAAAGCGATCGGCACGATAAGAATGGCCTTCTCCTTGGTTTCATGGATGACTTCCGGAGTACTGGGAGAAAGCCATTTGGTTTTCTTTGGCCCAACCTTGCTCTGCCAGGACAAGGCATGCGCATGACTGGTCATACCCCTTCTTTTGAGAGCCTCTTCCACCCGGCTAACCGTACCTTCGATTTCCTCGTTGTACTTATCACCTTTTTCAAGGCAGTAAGCTTCCGGCAGGCTGTGGGCAGAATAAATGATGCGAATATTCTGGTCTTCCAAGGCATGCTCTTTTTTGAACGCTTCAAACTTCCGCTCAATTAATTCCGCCCAGAGCTCCGTGTAGTCATCACGGTCCCACCAGCGGTCAATGACGGACAAATCGGGGCCATACTCCTTACCGTTGAGCCACCTGTAGGCATCACAGAGGCTCGACCCACTGGTTGAGCAACTATGTTGCGGGTAGTGAGAGAATAAAATGACCCGTTCAGCATGCTTGAATTTTTCCAGCATCTCACCCGTGCGAGGAACGGCATAGCGAAAACCGGGCACACAGGCATGGGGTGCAGATTCCGGATTCTGCTCGTCGAGTTTGCGGGCGATGGCATCGCCCTGAGCTTCCATGAGCTTTCTGGTCGGAGAGTATTGCCCTAATTCCTCATACCTTTGCTGAATAAAGGGTGTCCGTCTCCAGGCGATGAAATTACCGAGTATTTTTTGAGCCGGAAGTTTGAGCAATTCACGATCTTGAAAAAGCTCCTTCATGTAGGGGTGGACCTCTTCGGGAGATTCAGGGCCACCCATATTGAGCAAGAGTATTGCGGTTTTTACGTGTTGTTCTTCCATAGCTTCTCAGGTCTGTGCATGCGTAGTGACTTTTTGTTCCTAGCCTAATTTCAGGCCCTAGGCAAAGGGAACCTGCTCAAATAAAAAATTATCCATTGGGAAAATGCGCCCCTCAACCTCAGCTCATAGGTCCCGGTGTCAATTTTGGCTCTGATATCAGAACAACAAAGGCTAGGCCGACGCCCCCCACGTCATCAGGAACTCCTCCACCGCCTTGGACACGGCAAGTTTGTGACAGGCCACGCGGCGATTCAGCTCCAGTGAGCTGGGTGTCTCGAGCGTGTAGGATACCTGAGTGCCCCTGTCAGCCATCCAGATCGCCTCCGGCCAGTCCTCGGGAAAGTCAGCCCGGGGCTCATGGAAAATCCACCCTGGCTCCCGCACATCATGATCATCAATCAGGGGGCTTGGCTCGGGCCCGATCTCATCCGAGGCCGCTTTCAAGATGGCATGCGCGACACTGTTGCACGCGCTCTTCTGGATTTCATAGAGATAAAAACCCGTGCTCTCCCAGTCCTCATGGAGAGACAGAAACACATCGGGCACCGGCTGGGTCTCCAGCCAGGCGACATGCCCTGCCACTTCCGCACTGACCCGGCGCAGGTAGTCCCGGTTCAAATCGACCCCCTGATGGTTTTCGCGCCTTCCCATGGAAACCCCGGTGGGATTCATCATCGGGCACAGCATCCACTCGACGTCGTCACCGAATGACCTGTTTTCCAGAAGGTCCAGCAAGGCGATGGGTCCTGCCGGCTCATCACCATGGATACCCGAGGATATGTAGACCCGGGGGGCACCCTCGGCCTTGCGCGAGAACGCCGGGATCTCATGACCTTCAACCCCTGCAATCACACGCCGATGAAATCCACATTCCTCGGCCAGGCGCGAGAAGCGGGCAAGATAATCCGGCACATCAATTTCCACAGCGGCACCATAATACACGCAAATGAAACTTGAAACTTGAAACTTCTATCAGCACACTGTGCACCGTGAATGTTCTCGTCGTAGGCGGCGCAGGCTATATTGGCAGCCACTGCGTCAGACAACTCCAGGCTGCTGGCCACAACCCCTTTGTTCTTGATAACCTTGTCTACGGCCACCGTGCTGCCGTGGCAGACGAGATCCCTTTCTTCGGGGTGGATCTGGGAGACCGCGAAGCAGTGCGGGAAATACTCGAGACGAACCGTATCGATCTCGTTATGCACTTTGCCGCCTTCATTAATGTGGGCGAATCCGTCAACGTACCGCTCAAGTATTACGAGAACAACGTGGGTAACACCATCCAGCTGCTACTCGCCATGACCGACGCCGGGGTCAGGAAATTTGTTTTCTCCTCCACCTGCGCCACCTACGGGGAGCCCGACACACTGCCCCTTGTCGAAGACCTCCCCCAAGCCCCGATCAATCCCTACGGAGCCACCAAGCTGCATGTCGAACATATCCTGCAGGACCTTGCCCGCTCCGGGGAGATCTCTTCCGCTGTGTTCCGTTACTTCAATGCATCCGGGGCCGCCGCGGATGGCACCATCGGAGAAGATCACAGCCCGGAGTCTCACCTCATACCCCTGGCCATCTTCGCTGCCACTGGACAGCGGGGAGCGCTCAAGATTTTTGGCACGGACTACCCGACACCTGACGGCACCTGCCTGCGTGACTATATTCATGTCGATGACCTGTCTCGCGCGCACATCGCTGTCTTTGAAAAGCTCGACGCTCCAAACACCTACGTTCACTACAATCTGGGCACGGGCAAACCCACCTCGGTGCGCGAAATACTCGATGCTGTTGAACGTGTCACCGGCCTGCCCGTTCCTGCCGAGGAGGCACCGCGCCGCGCGGGAGACCCGCCATCACTTTATGCCGACAACACCAAGGCTCGCACGGAGCTCGGCTGGGAGCCCGAGCACATGGACATTGAATCCACGATTACCTCTGCCTGGAAGTGGCACCAGTCCCACCCGGCCGGGTACGGTAGCACCCGTGACTAGCAAGCTTGTTGCCCAGACGCATTTGGGTTGAACTTCCCTTGACTCCATTCACCTCTGGACTGAATCTACCGTCATGCCCACCGAGCTTCACTACTGCAAGGACCACTTCGCTTACTCACGTCGCAAGACGCGCGAGATCATGGTGGGCAATGTTGGTGTCGGTGGCGACAACCCGATCCGGGTGCAGTCCATGATCACCTCCGATACCCGTGATACCGAGGCATGTGTGAAACAAGTGCTCGATCTGGCAAAGGCCGGCTGTGAAGTTGTCAGGATCACCGCGCAGACCAAAAAATACGCGCAAAACCTCGAGCACATCCGTGACGGAGTTCGTGCTGCGGGCTGTGATGTACCACTCGTTGCAGACATTCACTTCAAGCCTGATGCCGCTTTTGAAGCCGCCAAGTGGGTGGAGAAAATCCGCGTTAACCCTGGCAACTACGCGGACAAAAAGAAATTCGAAATCCGGGAATACACAGACGAGCAATACGCCGAGGAACTGGAACGCATTCGTGCTGACTTTGCCCCCCTGGTGGAGCTCTGCAAGGATCTTGGGCGCGCGATGCGCATTGGCACGAACCACGGTTCGCTCTCGGACCGCATCATGAACCGCTACGGCGACACACCGCTTGGCATGGTGGAGAGTGCCCTTGAGTTTGCCCGCATTGCCCGCGATCACGACTATCACAATTTCTGCTTCTCGATGAAGGCCTCAAACCCCAAGGTCATGATCGAGGCCTACAGACTGCTCGTAGCACGTCTTGATCAGGAGGGGCCGGATTGGAACTACCCCATTCACCTCGGGGTCACCGAGGCGGGTGACGGTGAGGACGGGCGCATCAAGTCCGCCATCGGCATTGGCTCGCTGTTGGCAGATGGCGTGGGTGACACCATCAGGGTCTCACTCACGGAGGACGCGGTCTATGAGATACCGGTTGCCAAGGCATTGGTGGCGAGCATTGAGAACTCCCACCTGGTTGACGATCCTGCAGGATCACAGCGAGGCACCTTGTCCTACGATCCATTCTCCTATGAACGGCGTCACAGCCACGAGATAGAGCTCAATGGTCACAAGCTCGGGGGCCATAACACCATCCGGGTATTTACCTCGCGCAAAAAGTGGGACGCCCTGGCCCACAAGATCGACAAGCTCGGCGACTTCACACCGGAAGCCGTGGCAGAGGACTCCGGGGTTATCGAGCTCGATCCCTGGGACACGACATCCATTCAGGAAGTCAATGCCATCCAGGAGCCCCATCTCGTCACCGTCAAGGACGGCTGCCATGGCGCCGCTGTCATCCATGCATTCCGCTTGCTCGCCTCCAAGCTCTCCGCCCATCACCCGATTCTACTGAAGGATACGCTGGAGCCGGGCACAGATGCCGGCAAGGATTTCCTCGACACCCTGCTGGTTGCCTCGCGCAATATTGGATCGCTTCTCTGTGACGGCATTGGAGATGCCATTCTCATTCAGGGTGAGGAGGCACCCGGACAGTCATTGCGGCTCGCCTACAACGTACTACAGGGTGCGGGATCACGCATTTTCAAAACGGATTACGTCGCCTGCCCTTCCTGCGGCCGCACCCTCTTCAACCTCCAGGAGACCACCCAGAAAGTGCGTGCAGCCACCGGTCATCTCAAGGGAGTTCGCATCGCCATCATGGGATGCATTGTCAACGGCCCCGGTGAAATGGCGGATGCGGACTTCGGCTACGTCGGTGGGGCTCCGGGAAAAATCAATCTCTATGTCGGCAAGCAGGCCGTCAAATTCAACATCCCGGAGGTGGAGGCTGTCGATCGCCTCATAGATCTCATCCGAGAGCATGGCAAGTGGATAGAAGCCCCCGCCACCGCCGTCTAGTGGACGACATCCGCTGCCTGTTTGTTACCGAAGGCAGCAACGGAAAAATCAACCCGGCCTCTCCAGTCCATCGCCGGGTGGGCAAGCACATGCGCTTGTATTTTCTCAAAGCGATGCCTGAGCCCGGTGCCATTTGCCAGCTGGATTGCAAGCCCAGGTCTGGCATTGAGCTCAATGACCACTGGGCCGCGCGATGCATCAACGATCAAATCAGCTCCCAGATAACCCAGCCCGGTCATCTCATAGCCTTTGGTAGCCATTTCAAGCAACTTTTCCCAACCCGGAATGCACAAACCTAACAAATCCGTATCCAGATCAGGATGCCTTGTTACAGACATACCGTGGTGAACAGCGTGGATAGTTGTGCCTGTCGCCAGGTCAATACCTATGCCAATAGCACCCTGATGCAGGTTTGCACGCCCATCAGACTGACGCGTAGCCACCCTCAGCATTGCCATCACGGGGTAGCCGTGCAACATCACCACACGCACGTCGGGCGCCCCCTGATAGCTTATTTCAGCCAGCTTCTCATGACAGCTGATACAAGCCTCCACCATGGCAACATCCCGACTACCTCCCAGACTAAACAAACCCCCGAGAATCTCCATTACATGGCAGCGCAACTCGGTAGCGGTTATAACCATACCACTCGCTTTGACGAACTTATCCCCCCTTCGCCCCTTGATCACCATCACTCCCCTGCCACCACTTCCCCGTGATGGCTTGATGACAAAGGAATCATATTGAGCAAGCACTGACTCCATATCCTTAAGTTGCCCCTGGGCACGAAAGACGTGATAGAGCTCTGGTACGGCCAGCCCCATCTCGCAAGCCAGCAACTTGGTCACGAGCTTGTCATCCACCTTGCGATAAAATTTTCGCTTGTTGTTAGGCAGAAGAAATTTCCCGTTCCGCTCATTCAAACCAATCACCCCCAAGCGCCTGAGCTCACTGGGAAAAACAAACCATTGATGCCTCCACTTTTTCACGCGTTTGCTTCAGTTGCGCTGCGGAACCGGACCAGCTCACTCAGGCGGTAACCGGTATAACGACCTATAAGCAGGATGACAGCCAACAGCATCAGCAGCACCTCAGGGAAATATTCCACCCAGTATCTTGCCACTTCAATTTCCATCATTCCATATGCCACGACAGCCGCGACAAGGCTTCCAAGTATCTGTTTGATAGCGCTAATCGCGCCCTCCTCATCCCAGATCAGAGACATGCGCTCGATGGTCCAGGCGAGCACAATCATCGGGAAGACCGTAACCCGCAAACCGTTGACAGCACCAATTTTGTAGCTCAGCAGGCTCACCGCCATCATGAAGATCGTCACAATCACCACACAAGCCGCGACCCTCGGCACCACCAGCAGGTTAAACTTTGATAACATGGCCCGAAACACCAGACCACCAAACAACATTGAGAGAAGCATGATGAGCGCAGCACTCATTGGCAGTTCCAGGAAAGCCAGGCCCAGCAATACCGGCATGAAAGTCCCGAGTGTTGCAAGACCCACAAGGTTACGCAGAATCACTACCGCCAATACACCAAACGGAATAAGGGCCGCATAACGAAATGGCGCACGCTCACTGACGGGAAGTGAGGAAATACTGGCGACCCACCATGGGGAATCCGCCATTTTTTCGGCTACCACCGCGGGAGCGCGCTCCTTGATGGCGGTAAATGTCACCTCGGAGTTCTCACCGCCATAAACCTCGAGCAAGCTGAGGGAACGAGTCCAGAGCATGATGTTTTCCATGCTTTCCCCATCAGGCAACACCACGCGCCAGATATTTTCCGTGCGGTCATAATATTCAATCAGATGGATGGGCGGGTGCGCGCCCCTCTCTTCTTCCAATCTCACACCCAGACAGGGACGACAGGCAATGCCTCCCATGGCCAATAAATCCATGGCAAATCTCTGCTCCCACACATCAGGGTATTTCTTCTGGTAATAACGCTGCAGAAAAGAAAACGGCTCGCCTTCCGACTTTCCATGAAGTTGCTGCTGTATCCTGCTCACATAGGTCACATCATCTGCGGAGCGTTGTTTGGCATCTTCAGCCATCGCCTTGAGTGCAACACCATGAGAGCCCATGACCCTAACCTCAGAGGCAACAGGAGAATCAGTGGAGCTTGGCTGCTGGAATACGTATCGACGAGCACCCTCACCTAAGCGCACACGGTAGTAGATCAATTGTTGCCCACTTGGCTCACGTGCTGACCAGAGCCCATAGGGCATATCATTCTCATGCTCGACAGAGAAACCGTAACCGAGGGAAACCTGTTGTCCCTCAGTCGGGTTTTCCCAACCCTCAGCTGGAAGTGCCAGTACCACCTTGACCGGCTTGCCTTTCGCCTCGTAGGAAATGCGAGCTTCCACCAGCCATACACCTCGTTCATGACCAGGAAACAAGGGGACCCCGAGAATTTGTTTTTTATAGACAACGCCCGCAGCACTCAACAGCACGAGCAAGCCAACAAGACCAGAGAAGGAAAAAAGCCGCTTGAGCATGAGGGGTTTTATTTCTTAGAAGATGCCTCTTTTTTGTTTTTCGTAGCTGAGGCCGTAGGTTTACCCACAAGATCTGTCCTGCTCGAATCCACCAATCCCAACTCGCTGAGAGCGTTCCTGCCAATGAGCACCTCGCACACCATGTGGCTACGGTTGTTCAGATTGAACTCCGATTCGAGTTTCAACTCTCCAATCTGGAACGTCAACGGGACGACATAGCGCGTATCCAGCCCTCCGGCATCATTCTTGACCTTGGCAATCCTCAACACGGGTGCCTTGTGGCGGTGATTGACCCGATTCTTGTTTTCAGGATCACAAATAGTGAACTGCACCCATTTCTTGCCATCAATTTCAAGGGGCTCAATATTCACAGCGTGAATCGAACAGGTTCTGGCACCAGTATCAAGCTTGGCCCGCAGAAGATTACCGGGCTTGACTACCCATACCCATTCTCTCCAACCGAAAACACGCTGTGGACTGACTTTGGCGCGAGGTTCTTCTTCTAAATTCTCTGACTCTGTTTGGGCCGCTGCCGGTTGCTCCCCAGTATCGGCT
>CAYXEC010000031.1:10879-20034 GCA_964463855.1 uncultured Verrucomicrobiales bacterium
CCTTAGGCGTTGGCTCAGGCTTGGGCGTCACCGAATCTCGTTGATGGGTCACTTGGACCGTCTCGGACTCAGCTACAACCGGGGCCTCGCCCGACCATACATGGCAAGCAGCCATGCACATGGACATGACAGCAGCCAGCAAAATATGACTTTTCACGGGGAACATCTTTAGCAGCGTAACAACAATAACGAGCACATGTGGAGCAATAAATGCAGTTCACAGAAAAAACCAACCTACCCTCATTCCAAGGCATTGTCAATTTCTCGCCACACTTGATGGGCCATACCTGCCTCTGTGCGGATAAAGAGCTCCTGCAAGCCCTTGGAGGTCTGGGTCACAGCCTTGAGCCCCCCAGCCATTTCACGTTGCACCCGTATCTCTCCTGTTTTTCCGCCCTTGCCAAGTGACTTGCCACCATAGGAATGGCCGATAATCACACCCACCACCCCGGGCATTGCCTCTATTCTGGCAATAGCTCGCAAGCATTCCTTGGAACTACTCTGGTGACGACCGCGCGAGGGCATGGCTGATGATACACATGATCAGCTCAAAGTTCAGCATCAAACACTCACTGCAAAAAATCAATGATCCGCTGTTTGGGCCTGCCAATGATTGCCTTGTTTCCACGGAGAAGGACGGGGCGCTGGAGCAGCTGTTTGTGTTTGAGCAGAATTTCGACCACAGCCTCCGGATTGTTGACGAAGTCATCCGGATCGAGTTCGAGTTTCTTGAACATCGAATCCTTGCGCACAAGGTCCTCGACCGGATCCTCGAGAGCCTGGACCATTTTTTGCAGCTCCTCACGACCCGGCGGGGTCTTGATATATAACACCACCTCGTGCTCAACTCCCAAATCCTCGGCGACCGCCAAGGCGTTTTTTGATGAACCTCAGTGCGGGTTGTGGTAAATGATCGTTTTGGCCATGCCTTTTGAAAACATGAGCAGGCTGGTCTTTCAAAGCTAAATTGTATTCGCCCCGTAAAACCCGGGCCTTTGAAAAAAAGTATTTGAGGACTTCTCGGACGATTCGAGGTGGTTTAATGTGCTATCCATGGATGACGAGAACACATCCCTGCCTGCTGACCAGCCGCCCCGGCAACATCGGCCAAAACCCCATGCCGCCGGCGCTGCAGCAGTCGCCTCGTCACTGAATCATGTTCTGCGCACAGCTGGCCCGGTTCGAGGCACCAAGGCATTGTTGGACCTCAACCAGATAGATGGCTTTGACTGCCCGAGCTGCGCCTGGCCGGATCCGGATGATCACCGCGCGGTCACCGAGTTCTGTGAAAACGGCGCCAAGGCAATTGCCTCGGAAGCAACCACCCGCCAGATCACCAGGGAATTCTTCCGCAAATACAGTGTGGCTGAACTTCTCCAACAGAGCGATTACTGGCACGACCAGCAGGGCCGCCTCACCGAGCCCATGGTGTTGCGCGAGGGCGAGAGCCACTACCAGCCCATTTCCTGGCAGGACGCGTTCCAACTGCTTGCCAGCGAGCTCAGGGCATTAAACCACCCGGACGAGGCGGTTTTCTATACCTCGGGACGCACCAGCAACGAGGCCGCCTTTCTCTATCAACTCTTCGCCCGCGTCTTCGGCACAAACAATCTTCCGGATTGCTCAAACATGTGCCATGAGTCCAGTGGAACGGCGATGAAGCAGTCGGTAGGTGTTGGCAAGGGAACGGTGACCCTGGAGGACTTCAACGAAGCCGACACCATCATCTGCATGGGGCAGAATCCGGGAACCAACCACCCACGCATGCTCTCTGCACTTGAAGCCGCGGTGGAAAACGGAGCAAAAATTGTCGCCATCAACCCACTCAAGGAAGCCGGACTGATGGGCTTTGCCCACCCCCAAAAAATCTCCGGCATACTCGGCAAATCCACCCCGCTTGCCTCTCAATATCTCCAGGTGAAACTCAACGGGGACATGGCCCTGTTGCGTGCCCTGGGCAAGGAGATCTTTGAGCGCGGAGCCTTGGACGAAGCATTCATTGCCGGGCACACCCAGGGGATCGAAGCTTATCGTGAGCTCTGCGAGGCAGCAGACAGGGACGAGCTCAGCAAGCTATCCGGCATCAGCCAGCAGGACATTCAACAGCTCGGAGACACCATCCTGCGCGGCGAGCGCAAGCTCATTACCTGCTGGGCCATGGGCATTACCCAGCATCGCAACGCAGTGGCCACCATACAGGAAATCTGCAACATCCACCTCATGCTGGGTGCCATTGGCAGACCTGGCGCCGGCCTCTGTCCGGTCCGCGGACACAGTAACGTGCAGGGCGATCGCACCGTCGGCATCTATGAAAAAATGCCGGAGGCTTTCCTCGCTTCCCTCGATGAAGAGTTTGGCATTAACTGCCCACGCAATCACGGTTACGACACCGTCGAGGCCATCCTCGCCATGCACCGCGGAGACGCCAGGGTCTTCTTTGCCATGGGGGGCAACTTCGTGCAGGCGTCACCCGACACCGATTTCACCAGCGAGGCTCTGTCGAACTGCTCACTCACCTGCCATGTCTCCACCAAACTCAACCGTAGTCACTTAGTACACGGCAAGACAGCCCTCATCCTTCCTTGCCTGGGCCGCAGCGAGCGCGACACCCAGAACGAGGGGGACCAGTTTGTCAGTTGCGAGAACTCCATGGGCATTGTGCACATGTCCCGTGGCAAGTTGGAACCGGCATCACCCGATTTACTCAGTGAGCCTGACATCGTTGCCCGTCTGGCGGAAGCCACCGTCGGCAACCTGGACAAGATCGAGTGGCGCTGGCTGGTGAGTGACTACGATCGCATCCGCGAGCTCATTGAAAAAATCATCCCCGGCTTTGCTCCGTATAACACGCAGGTTCGCCAGGCGGGTGGTTTCTATCTACCCAACCCAGCCAAGCAACGCATCTGGGAAACAACCTCGGGCAAAGCCGAATTTGGCAATGCTGATCTTGAACAACTCCAGGTGGCAGAAGACCGTATTATTCTCCAGACCTTGCGCAGTCACGACCAGTACAACACCACGGTCTATGGTCTCAACGATCGCTACCGCGGCATTGGCATGGGCAGGCGCATCATCTTCCTCAACCCGGATGACATGAAAGCGCGCCACATTGCCCCGGTCTCCCTGGTGGATATCACCAGTCACTGGAAGGACGGGGAGAGGAGACTCGAAGCCTTTTACGCCATCCCCTACGACACTCCCAGGGGAACGGCAGCTGCCTATTTCCCCGAGGCCAATCCACTTGTCCCGGTTCACTCCACCGCACTGCAGAGTAATACACCGACAAGCAAGTCGATTGAAATCAGCATCCAACCATCCAGCTAGGCATGTCGCAAAAAACCTACCTCGTTTACATTCTCAAGAACCGCATGAACCGGCGCTTCATCGGCACCACAGAAGATGCACAGAAGGAACTCGCCCTGCACAACAAAGGTCACTTCAAGGGCACCAAGGCTTTCAAGCCATGGCAGCTGGAGTGGGTCAGCGAGCCACTCTCACGCAATGATTCCATCCGTCTTGAAGAAGCACTGCGCCACCATAAGACCAACACGGACATGATCTACACAGTGATCCGTGACCATGAGCTTAAGGGACTCAAGTGATGCGGGCCATCACTCCCGTCATACCCTAAAAAATCACTCGCGCAGAATGCGATTGAAGCTATAGTTCACGCATGGCCAATCCATACACAAGTTCCTACGCTAATCCGTATACCGTCGCTGCCCAGCCGGTCGATATTCGCGCTGAGTTCATCCGCAAAACCTACGCTCACCTTGCGGGTGCGATTGCCGCGTTTGTTCTTCTGGAGATGATCCTCTTCTCCATTCCGGGAATTTCGGAAACAGTATTCGGTTTACTGGGAGGCGGCGGCTTTAGCTGGTTGATTGTGCTGGGAGCCTTCATGTTTGTGTCTCACTTCGCCAACAAGTGGGCCATGGATTCCACCAAGCTCTCCACCCAGTATATGGGGCTGGGACTCTATGTGGTTGCCGAGGCACTTATCTTTTTGCCCCTACTCTTGCTTGCCAAGGCCATGTCCGGGGACGCCACACTCATCATCAAAGCGGGAGGTGTCACAGGCCTGCTCTTTGCCGGACTGACCTTCGTTGCCTTCACCACCAAGAAGGACTTCTCCTTTCTGGGAGGCTTTCTCAAGATCGGTGGTTTCATCGCCCTCGGTGTCATTGTAGTCGCCATTGTCTTTCCCTCATTCATCACCCTTGGCTTCTGGTTCTCGGTGATCATGGTGCTCTTTGCCGCGGGCGCGGTACTCTACAGCACGAGCAACATCATTCACCATTACAACACCAACCAGTATGTGGCAGCTTCCCTCGGGCTCTTTGCCAGTGTCGCCCTGATGTTCTGGTACATCCTGCGCATCTTCATGGCGCGGGACGAGTAATCTACTCAGCTGCTACGATTCGCTGCTCCCCCGCATAGATATTAAACGTCGGGGGGCGCAGGAAGCCGATCAGGGTCTGGCCACTCTCCCGGGCAAACTCAACAGCCAGGGAGGTTGGTGCCGAAATCGCGGACACGATCGGAATACGTGCCACAAGTGCTTTCTGCATGACCTCAAAGGACACCCGTCCCGAGAGCTGCAGCAGCGTCTTGGACAGGTCCATACCCTGCGCCATGGCCCAGCCAATGACCTTGTCGATGGCGTTGTGTCTGCCCACATCCTCACGTAAAATCAGCACATCCCCCTCGGCAGTGATCAGGGCAGCGGCATGCAGGCCACCGGTCTGGGAAAAAACCTCCTGTATCGCCCGGAGCACTTCGGGCAGGGTAAAGACCGTGTCTGTGGAGAGCGAGAATCCATGCTCAATGGGTGGGGCATTCTGCTGAATCGCCTCGATACTGGCCTTGCCACAGATACCGCATGAGGAAGCACTGAACAAATTCCTGCTCAGGCGCGCGTGATCCAAAACCACCCCGTCCTGCAAAAAAACGTGGGCATGGTTTGGCTGACGCTCGAGATCAATGCGGCTCACATCCGCCAGTTGATCCACCAGACCCTCGGTAAGCAAAAAGCCCCTCACCAGGTCTTCATCATCTCCCGGGGTGCGCATCACCACCGCCAATGGGGTGCCATCAATGGTGATCTGCAAGGGCTCCTCGCGAGCCACTTGATCCCTTGTCAGGTGACGCTCATCGTCAACCTGCTTACTGACTTCAAACTCGGCGGATTCCTCAGGCATCTTTCTTGTCATCAGGTTCCACTTCTCCGGTAATTGCAAGCTCGCAGTCTCCCACATGCAAGTCACCACCCACGACAATCCTTGCCCTCAAGCCTCCCCGTCCTTTAAGGAACTCATGCGTCCCCGGGGCACAGGCCTGGTCCATCCAGTAGCAAGGCGAACACTCGCACGAGCCGGTGAACTCCAGACCCCCGAGGGTGAAACGCTTGTCGATCAATGCGTTCAAATCGATCCCCTGCACCACCACATTTCTCCGGAATGCCCTGGGGTCAAGTGCCCCCCTGACAATGTCATCCCGCACCCGCTCATAGACGGCCCAGTCAAAAAAGGTGATCTGCCCTTTGTAGTCCGGCTTGTAGTCAAAGAACCTGTCCCCCTCAATACCACGGCCAGCGACACAGTGGAGACACTCCACTTCTTCAATGGGAAAATCCAGAGCCCCCTTGCCATGCCGGCCGTAGTAATTGTGCCCGGGTGCGATGAAGAGGTATTTCAAGCTGACGTTCATGGGAGCAGGATATTCGCTTTGTTGTTTTCTTCTCACTTGCAACTACCCACCCAGATAAGACATCTCCGGCTTCGGCTGGCTGCTGCCTGTCTGCTGACGCAACTCCGAGTAACGGTCCCCCCGTTGTGACCAGATCGAGGCAATGCGGGCAGCGAGCCTTTGGTCATCTGCCCCATCACGCAGCATGCTTTTGAGATCGTGGCCATTGGCAGAGAAAAGACAGGTGAAGAGCTGGCCATCGGCAGAGAGCCTGGCCCGGTTGCAATCACCACAAAACGGCTTGGTGACCGAGGTGATAAAGCCCACCTCCTGATCCTGATCATCCATGTAACGGAACCGGCGGGCTGTTTCCCCGGGATAGTTGGGTGCTATCGCCTCCAGGGAAAAATGTTTCTGCACCATTGCGAGCATCTCGTCATAACCCAGCACCTCTTCCGGGCTCCAGCCATTGGTATTGCCGGTATCCATGTACTCAATGAAACGCAGGGTCACACGCCGCTGGCGGGCAAACCGGGCGAGCTCGAGGATCTGGTCCTCATTGACACCTCGCTGAATCACAGAGTTGATCTTGACCCCCAAGCCACAGCCCAAAGCGGCATCCACGCCCTCGACCACCTGTTCCGGTGAGACAGAAGTTCCATGCATGCGCGTGAAGACAGCATGATCGAGTGCATCAAGTGAGACCGTCACCCGTTGCAAACCGGCATCCTTGAGATTTTGAGCATGGTGTGCCAGTGAGCTGCCATTGGTGGTGAGAGCGATATCCCGCTCACCGGGAATCCCGGCGAGCATGGCAACCAGCTCATGCAGGTCACGGCGAAGCAGGGGCTCACCTCCCGTGAGGCGAATTTTCTCAACTCCGAGCTGACAAAAAACTCGCGCCAGCCTGGCGATTTCCTCAAAACTGAGAATCTCCGGCTTGGGCAAAAACGGGTAGTCCTCTCCAAAGACCTCGGCAGGCATGCAATAGCGGCAGCGGAAGTTACAACGGTCCGTCACCGAGATCCTGAGATCGCGAAGCGGTCGCTGCATGGTGTCGATAGGCGGCTGCACAAGGGGACACTGGCATGAATGGACAAAAAACGCCAATCGTGATTTGATTCCCGGGTGCAAAATTTAATTTCAGTCGCCGAGGCGGAGACCATCATCTCCCGGCACCTGGGCTCCACGGCTGTGGAGAGCGTGCCCCTGCTCGAAGCCCTCGGCCGCTACCTGTGCCAGGACATCCTTGCCGACCGGGCTCTGCCTCCCTTTGACCGGGTCATGATGGATGGCATTGCCATTGCCCATGCCAGCTACGCTGCGGGAAACAAAAGCTTTCCCATCAGTGGCACCCAGGCCGCCGGTTCACCGCAGCTTACCTTGAGTGATGCCAACAGCTGCATTGAAGTCATGACCGGATGCGCCTTACCCGGGGGGTGCGATTGCGTCATTCCCGTGGAGGATATCGAGCTCACAGGGAGCAGTGCCAGCCTCAATGCCGATACCCAAGCCAAGCCCGGACAATACATCCACCCAGCGGGAAGTGATGCCTCCGAGGGCCAGGCATTGCTCAACTCCGGACAGAGACTGGGTCCCACGGAACTCACCATTGCGGCCTCGGTGGGTGCCACCAACTTGCAAGTCTCATGCCTGCCACGCATCCTGACCATCACCACCGGGGACGAGCTTGTTGACCCGGAGACGACACCCGAAGCCCATCAAATTCGCCGCAGCCACGATACCACCCTGCAATCGGTGATTGGCGGCATGGGCCTCGGCACTGTCGAGAGCCTTCATGTCAGTGATGATCCCGAAGCCTTGAATGGCGCAATCACCGCCGCCCTCTCTACCCACGACATCATCATCCTCACTGGAGGCATCTCCCGGGGTAAATTTGATCATGTCGCCCCGGTGCTCGAAAAACTTCTCGGCCCGCCCCACTTCCACGGCATCGCCCAGCGCCCAGGCAAACCCATGGCCTTCTGGACCGGCTCAGCAGACAATGTTTCGCTCATAGGAGCGGGCGACGGTGCCGCCGAAGGCGGGGGAGAAAAAGCCCGAAGGCTTGTAGGGCTTTTGGACAGGAGCGAAGCGACACGCCCCGAAGGGGTGAGCAGGCTGGCGGAGCCTGCGAATCAACTCAAGCGTTTAATCTTTGCCCTGCCCGGAAATCCCGTCTCAGTGATGGCCTGCACCGCGCGCTACCTCCTACCGGCTCTCAAACAAATGCTCAGCGGGGCCACTTGGCAAGCACCCACCCTGCAAGCCAACGGAAGCTTCCACTGCCCGGCCCACTTCACCGGCCTGGTTCCCTGCCGTATCCGCAATGGGCGCATTCAGCTTGTCCCACCCTCCAACTCGGGCAACTTCCTTGCCCTGGCAAACACGGATGGCGTTGCCGAACTCCCCGGTGAGCTCGCTGGAAAAGAACTTCTCAACCAAGCCGCCAGCTTCTACCCTTGGTCCCATCATGAGTGAGTTCACCCATATCGATGACAACAACCGCCCCGGCATGGTCGATGTATCCGCCAAGGACGTCAGTCTCCGCACTGCCACAGCCCGCAGCGTGATCGAGGTCGGCACTGAGGTCATGGCACTCCTCGAAGACGGAGACATCCACAGCAAAAAGGGCCCTGTATTTCACACCGCCATCATCGCCGGCACCATGGCTGCCAAAAAAACATCAGAGCTCATCCCCTTCTGCCACCCGATCCCATTGGACAAGGCCGGCTTCACCATTGAACCAAGCTCGGACACGGAAATCGCCATCACTTGCACCTGTGTCACCACGGGCCGCACCGGTGTTGAAATGGAAGCCCTGGCCGGCGTATCCGCGGCAGCCCTGACCATCTACGACATGTGTAAGGCCATCAGCAAGGACATGCGCATCATCGAAACCCGTCTACTGGAGAAAACAGGTGGCAAGTCCGGTGACTACCAAGCCTCAAACTGACACCGATGAAAGGCCTGTTACTCGTAGGTGGCAAATCCTCGCGCATGGGCACGGACAAGGCCGCCCTCATCCTGCGTGACGGCATCAGCCAGCGGGAGCGAGGGCTGGAACTTCTCGGCAAGGTCTGTGACCAGGTTTTCCTCTCCACCAGCAGCGACAGCGGCGAGCCCAACACCATCCCGGACACCTTCGGTCCCATCGGACCCCTGGGCGCCATTGCATCCGCGCAAAAGGCTGACCCTGATACTGCATGGCTGATCCTCGCCTGTGACCTGCCCTTGTTAGAAGAAGAGCACCTCAAGTCCCTGATCTCAAACCGGGACCAAAACCAGAACGCCACCTACTTCATCAGTGCCAGCGATGGTTTACCCGAACCCCTCTGCGCCATCTGGGAAGCATCCTCCGCGGCAGCTGTGCGCAGCGCCATTGAAAACGGCCAGGCCTGTCCCCGGTCCGTTCTCAAAAGCCTCCATGGCCACGCCCTGCCCTCGCCCGGATTGTGGGCACTGGC
>CAYXEC010000031.1:20134-22273 GCA_964463855.1 uncultured Verrucomicrobiales bacterium
TCGTCTTTCTACCACCCGTAGCCGGTGGCTGATAGAATAGTGAATGGTGAAGAGTGAATTCAGGAAAATGTTTCAATTAACCGAGCAGCCCATCGATCCGCGCACCCTGTGTGAGGCCGTGCGCGATCCGGCTGCCGGCGGCTTTGCCTCCTTTGAAGGTTGGGTGCGTAATCATCACGAGGGTCGCGAGGTCAGCTCACTCGAGTATGAAGCCTATCCCCAGCTCGCACAAAAAGAGGGTGCGCGCATCCTTGCAAAAATCTGCTCAGAGCATGATATTGTTGCGGCACAGTGCGTTCACCGCACGGGGCACCTGCAAATCGGGGAAATTGCCGTGTGTGTGGCTGTCTCGGCAGCTCACCGCGATGCCGCCTTCGCCGCTTGCCGGGAAATCATCGACGCAATCAAGGCAACGGTGCCCATCTGGAAAAAAGAACACTACACAGATGGCACCAGCACATGGGTCAAATGCCATCACTGTGCCGGGCACGCGAACGACCACACACATTGAAATATCAGCTCAAAATCACCGTATAGAACCACCGCAGAACATGAAGCGATTCCATTCACCCACCGTCACTACCTGCCTGGCCGCTTTGGCACTTTCCCTGACCAAGCTGCAGGCACTACCACCTGAGCTTGAGCAGACCACATTATCTGGTTCTGACATCACCCCCTCACCCGCGTGCCTGAGCGCGCATCCCAATGGTGATGTCTTTGTCGGGGTGGACATGTGTGGTTCCCTGGGCAAAGGCCCCGGCAAGGGAAGAATCGTTCGCCTGCGCGACACCGACAATGACGGCAAGGCGGACGAACACACCATCTTTGCGACACTGGACAACCCGCGCGGCCTGATTGCCGTGGATGACAAGGTCTACGTCATCTACACCATCTGGAAGGACGAGAAGAACTTCGGCGCCATGCACCTGGGTGTCCTCGAGGACAAGGACAAGGACGGCAAGGCCGATGGCCCGCCCAGGATCCTGGTCTCGGACATCAGCTGCAAAGCCCACAACCAGAGCCGTGGTGCCGACCACACCACCAACGGTATGCGCATGGGCATTGACGGTTGGATCTATGTCGCCGTGGGTGACTACGGCATGCACGAGGCCACAGGCACGGACGGCACCAAGCTCACCCTGCTCGGCGGGGGCATTGTGCGGGTTCGCCCGGACGGTTCCGAGCTTGAGACCTACACCCTGGGACTGCGCAACATCTACGATGTCGCCATTGACCCGTTCATGAACATTTACACGCGTGGTAACACCAACGATGGGGGTGGCTGGAATGTGCGCTTCATTCACAACATTCAGTCCGGCCAATACGGCTACCCGATGCTGTTCAAAAACTTCACTGATGAAATCATCCCCGCTCTCGCCGATCTCGGCGGTGGATCGGGCACCGGCGCCATGTTTTTCCAGGAACCCGGCTGGCCTGAAAAATACAACAACGTTCCCCTGATGGGTGACTGGGGGCGCAGCCACGTTTATATCCACCGCCTCAAGCCGGATGGCCCCACCTTCACCCAGGAACAGGAGGACTACATCGGCTTGACTCAGTTCACCGATATCGACAGCGATGCCTCCGGACGTCTCTACCTCTCCGCCTGGGCGGGTGCAGGATTCAAAGGCAGTGCTGAAAAAGGCCACCTTGTCAGGATCGTGCCCAAGGGCTGGACCTACGCCCCTGCGCCCAATTTCAGGGAGCTCGCCGACGACGCCCTCGCAACACTTCTCAGGTCGCCGAGTGCTACCATCCGTCTGCACACCCAGCAGGAAATCCTCAACCGTGAAGCTGGCATTGCCCCGGCCGTGCTCGCCATTGCGGCAGACAGCACCGCCAGTGCCGAGTCACGCGTTGCTGCCATCTTCACCTACGCCCAGCTGCTGGGAGCAAATGCCAAGGACGACCTTGTCAACCTGAGCAACGATGCCAGCGTGCGGGAATTCGCCCTGCGTGCCATGACGGACCGCAAGCCGCACGCTGCCAATACTCCAGTACAGCCTCTCCTGAAAGCACTCGGGGATGACAACCCACGTGTTCAGGTTGCCGCTGCCGTCGGCCTGGGGCGGATCACGCCCTCCGTGGAAATGGCCAGGTCACTGGTTCAAAATGCCGTGCCACCTCGTGGTATCACCA
>CAYXEC010000032.1:0-5189 GCA_964463855.1 uncultured Verrucomicrobiales bacterium
TGCCTTCCAGCTCTATGACACCTTCGGCTTCCCCATTGATCTTACTGAGTTGCTCTGTGCCGAGCGCGGTCTGGGTGTGGATATGGAAACCTTTGAGCGGCTCATGGAGGAGCAGCGCGAGAAAGGCCGAGCCGCCCAGACCAGGGAGCTTATCCGTGCTGCAGATATTGCCACCGAGGTAAGTACGGAATTTACCGGTTTTGAGGAGGACGAAACCCAGGCCACGGTGCTCGAGATCCATCAACAGCCTGAATACGTGCTCATTATCACGGACAAAACCCCGTTTTATGTAGAGATGGGTGGCCAGTTGGGCGACAAGGGGACCCTTGTCTATGATGGTGAGGAGTATGATGTATCCGCTGTGCAACAGCTCGGCAACGCGCGTGCCCATGTTGTTGAGTTGGGTGCCAAGATCGATATCGGAGACAGCGTGACCTTGCGTTTGGAGCAAGAACGACGGCGCCCTATCGAGGCGCATCACACGGCCACACACCTGCTGCACCTCGCCCTGCATGAGGTTGTCTCAGAGGATGCCTCGCAGCAGGGGTCGATGGTGAGTCGCAACAGGCTGCGCTTTGACTTCAACTCGGAGGCAGTTTCCCCGGACAGGCTTGAGCAGCTTGAGGAGAAGGTCAATGGCTGGATCAGTTCCGGGGATCCAGTCTCCTGGACCGAGGTCGCCCACGCTGACATACGTGATCGCAGGGACATCCAGCAGTTTTTTGGTGACAAGTACGGTGACATCGTGCGCGTGGTGCAAGTGGGTGGCGAGGCTGGCAAGCTGGACGGTTACTCCATGGAGCTTTGTGGTGGCACCCATGTGCGCAACACCCGGGATATTGGCATTTTCAAGATCAAGTCCGAGGGGGCGATCGCTTCTGGCATCCGTCGCATTGAGGCGGTTTGTGGCAGTGCTGCCTGGGACTGGATGCGTGCCGAGATCGAGAAAGGGGATACACAGCGCAAGGAGTTCCGGGCCAAGCTCGACAAGGCGAACGCGGCCCTGCATGCAGCTGGTCAGGATCCAGTGGAGCACGCCGAGTTTCCCCACATCATGGGAGCCTTGCTGGTTGAAGGCGGCGATTTCCACCAGATCAATACGACCTTCAAACATTTCCACGAGCATATTGCTTCTCTGCGGGAAGCCGGCATTGCCGCAGAGAAAAAACTCAAGAAGGTCCAAGCTGGAGCTGCTGCGAAGTTGGCAGACGAGGCACTAGTCAAGCTGCTTGAAGGTGGAGGCAATATCGCCGAGCTTTTCGAGGGGCCTGCTGACTTGCTGCAGGAGCTGATCAATGGACTCAAGAAGAAGCAATTCGAGGGTGCTGCCTTACTCGTGGTCAATGATGGAGAGCGGCTGCATCTGGGTGCCTACTGCGGAGAGGGGGCGCAAGCTGCTGGTCTCATGGCTGGCAAATTGATCCAGGAACTCGGGCCCATCGCCGGCGGCAAGGGCGGTGGCAAGCCGGATATGGCACGTGGTGCCGCTCCCGATCTGGACAAGGCTGATGCGTTGCTTGAGGCGGCGCGTGAAAGGCTCTAGGGCTGGCTAGGCAAAGATGCTCTTGATCGGCTTGCCGCCCTCCCCGCCCATGCGGAAGGGTCGTTTGGAGGGCGAGTGGATCACTTTGTCATGTGGCAGGCCCATGGCATATGCGATGGTCGCGTTGAAGTCCTGGGCGGTGGTCTTTTCCGTTGTGACGGCCCCACCGGTGGTATCCGTGGCACCATAGGCCTGGCCTCCCCTGATACCACCACCGGCCATCAGGCAGGAGAAGGCCCGGGGGTAATGGTTGCGGCCGGCGTTGTTGACAATTTCCGGTGTGCGCCCGAACTCCGTACCCAGCACAACCAGGGTGCTCTCCAGCAGGCCCCTGAGCTCCAGATCCTTGAGCAGGGCTGCGAGGGCCTGGTCAAGGACGGGTATTTTTTGCTCCATCTGGCTGAAGTTGTCGGCATGCCAGTCAAAGCCTCCGTATTCGACCTCCACAAATCTCACGCCGTGTTCAACCAGGCGGCGTGCCAGCAGCACCCCCTTGGCAAAGGCCTCGCTTCCATACAAGAGATGTGTTTCCTTGCTTTCCTTACTCAGGTTAAAGGCCTCGAGGTCCTTGCTGCTCATAAGCCGTACGGCGGCATCAAAGGTTTCATCATAGTCACGGACGTTTTTTTGCCCCTTCAAGTAACGGGCATCAAACTCGGCATCGAGTTTTTTGCGCAGGGACAACTGCTGATCAAACTGTTCTTCATTGATGCTATTGCGTCTGCTGTTTGGCAAACCGGCGGAGGGATTGCCCAGTGGTACCGGAGCATGTCTTGCCTCCATGAATCCTGCGCCAGGATGGCTGCTACTGCAGTTCACGGTTACAAAATGCGGCAATTCCCCGCTATGATCACCGGTAAGCCTGCTTGCCCATGAACCGGTGGAGGGATGCACAATGCTCGAGCGTGTAGCGTAACCAGTGCGCATGTAATAACATCCCTGGGCATGCGCTCCCTGGGTCGTGGTCATGGAGCGGATCAGTGCCACCTTGTCCATTTGTTTGGCAAGCCCGGGCAGGCAGTGACCCAGCTGGATACCGGCGACTTTAGTGCCAATACTGCGGCAATCGCCACGGATTTCAGAGCTGGCTTCAGGTTTTGGATCCAGGGTGTCGATATGAGTCATGCCCCCGGACATGAACAGGTAGATGACACTCTTGGCCTTGCCTCCACCGCCAGCCAGCACAGCAGGATCCGCTGCGTATGCCTTTTGACTGAAAAAATGGGCAGCCGCACCTCCAATGGTCAGCCCGAAACAGGACCTGGCCGTGGTGGCAAGAAATCCACGGCGTGATACTTCATCAAGTTTCAAGTGAGTGTTGGTCATGGACTTGGATTGTGTGAGTGTTGAGATGAAGGTTTTACTGGACGAAGAGGAAGCGCTTGGAGTTGATCATGGCACGGGCAAGGGTGATGAGCTGTTTATAGTCGGTGGTCAGTGGCTCAAACTCTTGGCGCTCGCTCTCAGTGGGGAGGCAGCCGTAAATGGATAAAAACACTATATCGAGGCGCTGCGCTGCTGATTCAGCCTGACGTAGTTTATTGGCAAGCTCACCCTTGCCATCCGTTAGGCGGGCAATCTCTTTGCCGTTGAGCAGGGTGAGCGCCTGAGGCACGGACGCGGTGGTGTTGGATGCATCCGGAGTCATGCGATCCGAGGATCCGAACTGCCGTAAAAAGCTTCCGGGTTTGGCAGGGGAGGTTTGCTCCGAGGCGCGCATGGGGTCCATGTTTTTCGCAGATGCCTGGCTTTGCATCATGCTGGTTGACATCATGCTTTTACTCATGGAATAGGCTTTTTGCGACTCCCTGTATTTTGCGTTCGCCTGGTCCTCGAGGCCTCGTGACTCCTCCATGGCTCCTGCTGCACGTGCCTTTTGAGCGGCTAGCTGGAGTTCACGAGCCTCATTCTTTGAGCTGTGTGCCTGCTCCTCGAGCTCGTCGATGTGCTGGTCGAGTTCAACGAGCTGGGGCAGAGACATGTTGAGGATTTGCTCGCTGGAGCGGACGAAACTTTGCCAGCGGTATTCCAGTGACTCATTTCTGAGCGCATCCTTGTTGCCGAATCTCAAGGTCAGGAGAGAGTCGTGTATTTCCTCAGCTGACATTCTGCGTAGCACAGGACCGCGGAAGTCATACTCATTCCCCATTCTGGCTTCTTGCCCGGCAGCTGCAGTTACAAATAGACGGGTATGATAAAGAATACGCATGAATTGTTGCACGTCATAGTCCACCTCCTTCATAACCTGACACAAGTAGTCAAGCAGCTGCGGATGAGAAATGCGTTTGGTTTCCGACCAGTTGTCAAGCGGGTCGACAATGCCCCTGCCAAAGACCTCGGCCCAGAGTCGGTTGACAATGACCTTGGTAAAAAGCGGGTTGTTGGAGGATGTGATCCAGCCGGCAAATGCTTTGCGTCGTTGATCCGCAGGAGTGTCATGTGGGATTGGGTCACCAAAAAGGGTTTTGGGAGTGAGTATTTCGCCCGGTTTGCCATCATTATACTGATAGTCATTGGGTAGGCGCAGGACTTTGTGTGGATCTTCATTGACCGCCGATTTATGAAGGTCCGTGAACATGGAGTTATAGTCACGGTAGTACTTTTTATTGGCAGCTTTGTACTGGCTTTTGATTTCCGGGCCATGCTCGCCGCGTTTGAATTCCGGGATTCCCTCCTCTTTAATGCTGAAGTTCACCAGATCGCGGAGTAGATCTTTAGCGGCATCGCTGTCGTACTTGGTATGCCCTATGAAAGCGGCAAATTCGTAGTATTGTTTTTGGGTCCAATCATCAAATGGATGATCGTGACACTGGGCACAGCCAATCTGGGTGCCGAGAAAGACCTGCACGGTGTTACTGACATTATCCAGAAGCATGTTGCGATCCCTCAGGTAATAGCCAAGTGCAGGATCATCGATTGCCATGCCGTTGGCTGAGAGCATCGCGTTGACAAACTCATCGTAGGGCATGTTTTGCTCCACTGCCTCCCGAATCCATACATGCCAGCCGAGGCCGTGCTTATCGAGTTGGGTCTGCACACGCAGGAGGTCCGCCCAGAAGTTGAACATACGGCTCTTGTAGCCTGGCGACTGAACCAGGGAGTCAATGAGCTTGCTGCGCTTGTTCGTGGCTGAGTCTTCAATAAACGAGCGAGCCTCATCGGCGGTGGGAATGCGTCCTGTGATGTTAATATGGGCGCGTCTGCCAAAGGTGGCATCATCAATGATCGCATTTGCCTCAATGCCCTTTTGCTGCAGGTGCAGCGCAATCTGTTGGTCAATCTGTCGGCCGATGCTGTGAACCGTTTCCTCAGTGAGGGGTTTGGCGATCAAGGCAACCGTTGCGAGCAGGTAGCTCAGGCAGGTAAATGTGAGGTATGCTCGCATGGTTGTGAAGACATAAACTGCGGGGATGTAACCGCATAGGCCATTAAAAGTTACGCGCGAAACTAAACTTTCTTACGTTTGGATCGGGGCAAAGAGCTTGGTGAGGATATCGTCATCGAGTTTGAGCTGGTTGATGGATGCCGTGAGGATTGAGTCGGCAACACCTGATTTTTTTTCCTGCATTTGTTGGATGCGCTGCTCCACGGTGCCTTTGCAAATAAGCTTGTGAACAAACACGGGTTTATCCTGACCGATGCGGTA
>CAYXEC010000032.1:5199-13665 GCA_964463855.1 uncultured Verrucomicrobiales bacterium
AAGCGCGGTCCGTTGCCTGGTTTTCAGCCGCCGGGTTCCACCATGGATCGTAGTGAATCACGGTATCGGCATGGGTCAGGGTGAGGCCGGTACCTCCCGCCTTGAGGGAAATCAGAAATACCTCGGCCTCGCCGGCCTGAAATTGCTCAACAAGCTCCTGCCGGTTCTTGCTGGCTCCGGTGAGCTTGAGGTAACTGGTCTGTTGCCCGATGAGATACCCTTCGATAATGTCGAGCATCGAGGTGAATTGTGAGAATAGCAAGACCTTGCGGTTTTCCTGCTTGAGGGTTTCAAGCAGCTCCTTGAGGTAATCGAACTTGGCGGATTGACGGGCCTCTGCGTCGGGCCTCTCAAAGGTGGAGCTTTCTCCCCTGTCCCTGAGTAAATTCGGATGACAGCATATTTGCCGTAGTTTGAGCAGGGCATCGAGGAAAACAATCTGCGCTTCCTGGCCGCGGATGGCCATGGCCTGGCGAACGTGCTTGTCCATGGTGGAGCGCACCGTCTCGTAGAGGTCTTTTTCCCCGCTTCCCAGCTCAATGAGGTGGGGAATTTCGGTCTTGGGCGGGAGCTCTTTTGCGACCTCGTCCTTGGTGCGCCGCAATATAAGGGCTCCTATTTTTTGAGCCAGTGCATCGGCACGCTGCTGATTGCCCGACTTTTCAATGGGGGTGCGGAAGGTTTCACGGAAGCTCTCCGCATTGCCAAGCAGACCCGGCATGAGAAAATCAAAGAGGCTCCAGAGCTCGCCGAGATGATTTTCAATGGGAGTGCCCGAGAGACAGAGGCGATGGCGTGAGTCAAGCAGGCGCACAGCCCGGGACACCTGGGCGGCCGGGTTTTTAATGTGCTGGGCCTCGTCCAGGATCAGCAGGTGAAAGGCTTGGTGTTTGAGCAACTCGAGATCCCGGTGCAATAGGGCATACGAGGTGAGCGCAATGTCCGCGGATGCGAGCTCGTCAAAACGATCGCGGCGATCAGTGCCCTGCAGAATCACGACCTTGAGTGTGGGGGCGAACCTGGCGGCCTCACGTTGCCAGTTTTCCACCACACTGGTGGGAGCGATGACCAGATTGGGCAGGGTGTTGCCTTTCTCTTTCTCCGCCAGAATGTGTGTCAGGCTCTGCATGGTTTTGCCCAGCCCCATATCGTCAGCCAGAATACCGTGGAGCTGATTGCTGGCGAGGAACTGCATCCACTCGAAACCCTCTCGCTGGTAGCTGCGCAGGCTTGCCTTGAGTGTCACGGGAACCGCGACCGGGTCATGCTTCAGCGAGGTGTTGCGCAGGATGTCAATTTCCTCAGGCACGGAGAGCTGGGGGCCATCTTCACCCATTACTTCACAGAGTGCGGCAGCCTCTAATTTGTGGAGTTTGACTGGTTTACCACTGAACTGAAAATTCATCAATTCGCCCAAGTGCCGGAGTATGCGCCGGAAGCGTCCCACTGGCAGGGTAATGGGACGACCGTCAGCCAGAAATATGAGGAATTCCTGCCCGCCGGGCATGCCCTCTGTGAGCTCCAGAAAGTTGTATTCCACCAGGGCGGCAAGGATGGGTTGCAGGTCCATTTTCTCACCGTCGATATCAAAGCCGGCCGAGAGGCTGAACCAGCCCTTGCCCTCATCAATGAACTCTGCTCGCCAGCTGGATGCCTCAAATTTCAAGGGTGGGCTGATCGCTCCCGGGGCAATGGCGACTTTCCAGCCTCTCTTTTCGAGAGCGGGAATGGCCTCATGGTGAAAGCGTTGCCAGTAGATTGCAGACTGCCATTGTCTGTGATCGGGCGCCCAGAGTGTTCCATCCTCGTGGGGCTTGGCGATCTTTTTGAGTGAGGGTGGCGGCTGCTCGGCACCGGGCAGAAGATCCAGGGCGTAGAGGGTTTTGAGTGCCTCCATCTCTGCTACGCGTGCTCGTGGCTTGCTGATGTTGCCGGCCGGGTCCAGTGGATATCGATCATGGCCATAGCTGGCGTATGCAGTGGCGTAAACATCGGGCAGCCATTGGAAGGGCTCTCCTTCGGGGCGCTTTTCAATGCGGAGGTGAAAGCATGCATTCGTCGTGCTGCTGGGCTTTGCCGGAATCTGGCTTTGAGCTTGTTGGTGCAGGGTATGGGTTTGCGCATTGAGGTTGAGCTCTCCGCAGGCGTTTTCGAGCCTGCCCGGACGTGACAGATGTTCAAATGCGGCTGCAGCGTGATCACAGTTTGCCCCCACGGGGCATGAGCAAGAGGTGTCGAGCTGGAATGACCCGTTTTCCTCCCAGAGCGCAATGCTGGCTGTCTCCTCACGACCGGAGCGCTCTGTGACCGAGGCGGTGATCTCAATGTCCCCGGTGTCCAAAGCCTTGACCAGACAGCTGCTGACTTGTCTGGCGCGCGCCATTTTGCGACCGGCAGCCAAGCTGGAGCTCGAAAAGGTGGTTTTCCAGTCCGATGAGGAGAGGAAGAGGTGGATCGACTCCAAGCTAAGTGCCTTACCGGTCATCATAGTCTCGTCTTCGACTATTTGGAAGAACCCGCTTGTCACCCAGTTTGCCGCTTTTGAGCAGAGGCTCTCGCTCTTGCTGGGCTTTGGGTGTGGTTTGAGTGGGGGCGGCCGGAGGTGCCGGTTTTTTTATTTTCAACTCCACACCATATTGAGGAGCCATATCGACAAGGATATCGTAGGCGCCACCCTGGCCTGATTGTTTTGCTGCTGCCCAGATTTTTTTGGCCATGGTGCGGTAGTAGGTCTCCTGGTCGTAATGTGTCTCGAGGTCCAGCTCGGAGATGGGAGAGAGAACCCACATGCGGTAGGAGGCTTCAAACGCCTCCTCGTGATTTTTTTCGACATGTTCGGTGATGAAGAGAGAGGCATTGTTGTTGTAGCCCTCGGCAAGTTCGATGAAGCGGGTTTTCTCATCACTGCTTTTGTTCGTCTTTTGATAGTACTTGTTGGCGACCCAAACGCCGCCGGCAATGATGATGATGAGTAAAATCAGGGCATTTCTCATAATAAGGGAGGTTTGCAAATAATGTTGGCTGTGGCAAGTGCCCAGAGCCGAAATGGGCTAATATAGCTGATACGGGGCTGATAGCGGGCTTAAAAGTGGCGATTTTCATTATTTAACATATATTAATTATTGCTGTGGGATGTGGTTTTCCACATACTGTGAGGCAGACAATGTCTTCTTGACCCATCCCATTCATCCACCCTTGTATGTCCAATAAGCTCAATGTATTGATCGCCTGTGGCGGAACCGGAGGACACCTGTTTCCCGGTATTGCTGTGGCCGAGGAGCTCGATAGCCGTGGACACAAGGTGTCACTGTTAATTTCGGAGAAGAAAGTCGATGCCCAGGGGGCGGAAAAATACCGGGGGCTTACATTTCAAACAGTACCAGCCATTGCCAAGCCGTCCCTGTTTTCGCCAAAGATGATCCCGTTTCTATTGAAATTCTGGAGCACCGTGCGCCAGTGCCGTGAAATCCTCCTGCGCAACCAATGTGACGCGGTTCTCGGGATGGGTGGTTTCACATCCATGCCCCCCGTCCTGGCCGGCAAAAAACTGGGTCTCATGACCTATGTTCACGATTCCAATGCTCTGCCGGGAAAGGCAAACCGCATTACGGCCCGCTGGTGTCGCAAGGTGCTTCTTGGAATGAGCGCTGCTGTTGCCCATTTTCCCAAGTCCGAGGTGGTGGTGACGGGTACTCCCGTTCGGCAGGAGCTCGCCAAGCTGCCCGAGCGCATGCAAGCGCGACGTGCACTCAATCTGCAGGATGATGAACCGGTCGTGTTGGTCATGGGTGGCAGTCAGGGGGCTCAGAGCCTCAATACAATGATTGTGGACGCAGCCAAGGCCATGCCGGGATTGCAGTTCATTCATATCACCGGGGAGTTTGACCATGATCGTGTCAAAGACCTGGTGGGCGACCGTGCCGGTTACCATGTGTTGTCATTCTGTGATGACATGGCGAGGGTCTATGCGGCCTCCGATGTCGCGGTGTGCCGTTCCGGAGCATCCAGTTTGACAGAGCTTGCTCATGTGGGCATACCCTCCATCCTGATTCCCTATCCCCATGCGGCCGATGATCATCAGACCGCCAATGCCAGGGTTTTTGAGGCTGCCGGGGCGTCCGTTCTCAGGCAACAGGAGGACCTTGATGCAGGTCAGCTGGTTGCCGATCTGACAAGGATTGTTGAAGATGAGGAGCATAGGCGAGCCATGTCGGCACAGGCGCGCAGTCTTGCCGTTGCCGATGCTGCAGCCCAGATTTGCGATGTGATTTCCGCAGATGTCATGACCCGTTAGCCATAATCATTTCCCTCCCGAAAACCACGATGAATATCGATGAGCTAAGCCAAAGACTGACAGACCGGAGCAAGCCCGTGAAGATTCATCTCGTCGGGGTTGCGGGATCAGGCATGAGCGGTCTTGCCTTGCTTTTGCTGGGTATGGGCCACCAGGTCAGTGGGTCCGACATGGTTACCAGTGGGGAAACCCAACGCATGCAGGGCTTGGGACTCATTTTTTCAAGCCCCCACCGTGCTGATGAGGTTCATGGGGCGGACGTTGTGGTTTATTCGTCCGCCATCCGCGAGGACAACGTTGCCCGTGCCGAGGCACGCGAGCATGGCATTCCCTGCATTCGGCGCGCAGAGTGTCTGGCAGCCATTTTGCACACCAGGCAGGGCATTGTCATTTCCGGCACCCATGGCAAGACGACAACTTCTGCCATGTGCGCCCATGTCCTGAGGCGTGGCGGAATCATGCCGTGTCACTACGTCGGAGCTGAGATCCCGGTACTGGGAAGCAACGCGCACTGGCAGGAGGATTGTGAGGTGATGGTTGCTGAGGGTGATGAGAGTGATGGAACTCTGGCACTTTATCATCCGCAGCATGCTGTCATTCTCAATATCGAGGAAGAGCATCTGGATTTTTATCGCGACATAGAACATATCAAAGAGGTTTTTGCGACTTTGCTCGACCAAACAGCGGGTCAAAAAATCTATTACGCGGGGTGCCCCGTAGCTAAGGAGCTTTGTGCCGGCCGGGAGGGGGCGGTATCCTACGGCTGGGACAATGCTGATTTCACCGCGAGCGAGATCCATGAAAGTGGAGGCATGGTCTCATTTGTGGTCACTAAAATGGGAGAGCGTCTGGGTAGGGTGGAGCTCGGAATACCCGGTCGGCACAATGTCTTGAATGCCTTGGCTTCAATCACTGTGGCAGATTGTTTGAAGGTCGATTTCCAGCTGGTCGCACGTGCGATGGCAACCTTTGCGGGAGCACGCAGGCGTTTCGAGAACAAATACGTTTCACCCCATCTGCGTATTGTAGACGATTACGGTCACCATCCTACAGAGGTGGAGGCTACCCTGCAAACTGCACGCTCACTCAAGCCGCAGCGCCTGGTGGTTGTCTTTCAGCCGCATCGCTATAGCCGCACTCAGAAATTGGCAGATGACTTCGGCAAGGCCTTGCAAAGCGCTGATCTTGTTTTTGTCACCGATATCTACCCCGCCAGCGAGCTCCCCATCGAGGGGGTGGGTGCGCAGACTATCGTGGATGCCGCGTTGGCGCATGGTGATGTGCCTGCCCGGGTCGTCGGCCCTGTGCAAAACGCGCATCACATTGTTGGAAATGCGCTGCAGTCGGGCGATTTGCTGGTGACTCTGGGCGCAGGTAACGTGCATGAAATAGGCACCAAGATCGCGCGCGACATGGCAGTGCTCGAGGAGATGATCCGTTACTGTGGCGAGGGGTCGCAACAGCCACAAGAATCCCTTGTCAAAGCCAAGCTCTATGAGCCGATGAGCCGACACACGACCATCCTCTGCGGCGGCCCTGCCCAGTATTGGTTGGAGCCGCATACTTTTGAGGCATTTTCCAGACTGGTGAAATTCTGTAGGGATCGTGGCATTGCCCAGCGTATTGTTGGCCGGGGCTCGAATCTGCTCGTGAGGGATGGGGGTATTCGCGGCGCGGTCATCCATCCTGTCGGGGGCGAATTCTCCGAGGTCAAGGTCGAGGGTGATGTCATCACATGTGGTGTGGGCGTGAGGTTTAAGAAGCTGGCAAGTATCGCGGCAGCTCACGGACTGACTGGTATGGAGTGGATGGAGGGCATTCCCGGAAATGTCGGAGGAGGGTTGCGTATGAATGCGGGCGCCATGGGTATTGAGACTTTCGACCAGGTTGTCAGTGTCACTTTTCTCGATGAAGACGGAGAAATAAGGAAACGCTCCTGTGATGAAATCAAGGCACTCTATCGCAACGTTCCCGAGCTGCGCAGGAATTACGCCCTGGAGGCGAGTTTGCAAGCTGAGCACGCGTCACCCGAGCTGATTGAAGCACGCATGCAGGAGTCAAAGCACAAACGCAGAACCTCCCAGCCTATCGCTGCAAGTGCAGGGTGCATTTTCAAAAACCCGGAGGAGATGCCCGCCGGCAAACTGGTTGATGAGCTCGGTCTTAAAGACGCATCGGTGGGCAAGGCTCAAGTGTCGAGCGAACATGGTAATTTTATCGTCAATCGTGGCAAGGCGAGTTCCGCTGATGTTCTTCAATTAATTGAGCGCATTCGGCGTGAGGCCAGATCCAAACGCGATATTACCCTGGAGACCGAAGTCCAGATTATCGGAGAAGACGAATTCGCATTCTAAACCATCAACTATAGCAAGTATACCAAAGGTGAATAAAGACATACTCATCGCAGTACTTATGGGCGGTCCCGGATCAGAGCGGGAAGTGTCACTGGCATCGGGAAATGCTGTTTTGCAAGCCCTCCAGCAACAGGGTTTGAATGCGGTTGCCGTGGATGTAACTGACCATTCACTGGAGCTTCCCGAGGGAACGGGTCTTTGCTTCAATACGATCCATGGCACCTTTGGTGAGGATGGTGAACTGCAGGCGATCCTTGAGGAAATGAACGTGCCCTACACGGGTGCGGGCATTGAGAGTAGTAGGACCGCCTTTGACAAAGTGACAAGCAAGGAGGTTTTTGTAGCGCATGGAGTCCCAACGCCAGCCTCGGAAATAGTCGATTGTTCAGCCGGGCTCAGGCTGCCAACGATGGTGCCTCCCTATGTGGTCAAGCCACCCCGAGAAGGCTCCAGTGTGGGGGTGCACATTGTGCGTGACGAGTCGGAGGCTGAAGCCGCCATGCAGGATGCTGCACAATACGGTGATGAGGTTTTAGTAGAGCAGTATATCGAAGGCTTGGAGCTTACTGTTGGCATACTCGACGGGGTGGCATTGCCCGTTGTGCATATCGCGCCGCGCAGTGGATTTTATGATATGAAGAACAAGTATCCGTGGCTCAGTGGCGATGGTGGTACTGACTATCACTGCCCCGCGGATCTCGATGAGGCGACGACCATTGCAGTGCAGGAGGCCGCACTTGCTGCCCACTGTGCGCTGGGAATTGAAATTTATTCCCGGGTGGATGTTTTGTTGGATAAGGAGGGGAGGCCTTACGTTCTTGAAGCGAATACCATCCCGGGCATGACTGCCAGTAGTCTCTTGCCCAAGGCAGCCCAGGTGGCTGGTTATCCATTTGGTGTTTTGTGTGAAAAAATCGCAGACATCTCATTGCAACACCGAACCCAGTAGAAAGAAGATGAGCAGATCGAAATCTCGCAGAAAAACAACCCCCCTCCGGCGCAACGTGCCCAAAGGTGGAGACTTTCAGCGCCTGCATATCAAGGTGAGCTCGCCACGCATTGTTATGCATCAGGTGATGACCGGGCTGATCAAGTCCGTGAAATACGGGACGTGCCTGATTTTGTTGAGTCTTATTTCATACGGCGGATACATTGGTTATCACCAGCTCTACAAGGACAATCCATATTACCGCCTGCAGGCTATTGAAGTGGACACCAATGGTCATCTGCATCCCGCCAGAGTGGCAGATCTTGCCGCTTTGAATCTGGATGCGACCGTTTTTGATATTGATCTTGATAAGGTGCAAAAGATTTTGAGTGAGCTGCCCGAGATAGAGAGATGCGAGCTAGAGCGTCGCTTGCCGGGCACGCTCAAAATTACTGTCAGGGAGCGCGCTCCGGTTGCGTGGCTTGAGTGTGAAGCGCTGGGCTGGCCCGGTTGTGGCGATGGGGGTATTCTTGTCGATCAAAACGGATTCACCTTTCCCAGCGGGGAAGCGTTGTGGCAAGCATCCAGAAATCTGCCCGTGATCTTTTTGAGAGAGGCAAGAGAGGAGGATTTTGAACATGGTGTTAAGTCCGAGCATGATGATTTAATGCTGGCCCTAGGCCTCATGGAGAAGATGAGGGTAGTTCGCGCAGAATGGAACGCGGTGAAAATTGATCTTGCGAGTGACTATTCCATCGAGGTTACCTCCCGTGATGGCGTAAAAGCTGTTTTCGGCATGTCTGATCACCAACGTCAGGTTGAAGACATGATCAGTATGGCCGAGAAGGAGGCCCAGCGTGTTGCCCGCGCGCCTACGATACAATGCGCTC
>CAYXEC010000032.1:13675-22123 GCA_964463855.1 uncultured Verrucomicrobiales bacterium
AAGACATGATCAGTATTCGCGAGCACTGCCGAAATGAAAAGCGTCCCAAAATCAAAAGCATCAATTTGATACCCAGAAAAAATATCCCCCTAGAGTTTGAAGAATAAACCATTCAGGGAGTCTGTATGCCTGACCAACGCCCATGCTCTAGATTATTGACAGCAGCTTGCATCGATGGCATGTCACATCTGCCCAAAATTTAAATTACTTATCACCCAGTCAACTGATGGCAAAATCAAAGATACATGTAGGGCTTGAAATTGGTACCACCAAAACATGCATGGTGGTGGGGGAGGTTAAACCAGACGGATCTGTCAAGATTCTCGGGGTCGGAGAGACTCGAAGTGCCGGAGTCAGAAAGGGTGAGATTGCCGATTATCCGCAAGCAAGGGCCGGCCTCAAGGATGCTCTTATTCAGGCCGAAGACATCTGTGATGTCGATATTAGTAGTGTTTTGCTCTCTGTTACCGGCGTGCACATTGAGGGGGTTAACAACCGAGGCACCTACCGTCTGCCGGATGAGGAGGAGGAAGTTCATGAAGGGCATCTCGCCGAGGCCACCGAGATTGCGCGTGACCTTGCCATCCCGGGTGATCATGTTTACCTGCACAACTTTATCCGGCATTACCGACTGGATGGTCAAGAGCATGCGGTAAGCCCTGTTGGGCTGTTGGGTCGTTCCCTGGAAGTCGACTTCCATATCGTCCATGGAATTCGAACCCGCATTCAGAATAGTATTAAATGCGTCCGGGAGATCCCCCTTGATGTGGATGATGTGGTGTTTGCTCCCATAGCCACAGCGCAGGTTGCTTTGGACAGGGAACACAAGGATGCCGGGGCCCTGGTCATTGATATTGGCGGTGGAACCGCAGATTATGTGCTGTATTTGAAGGGGGCCATTGCCGCATCCGGTTGCATCCCTGTGGGGGGTGATCACATTACCAATGATATTCATCTTATTACCAAGATTCCACTGAGTCGTGCCGAGGAGTTGAAAAAAACAGAAGGGGACTGCTCCGGGGATCCGGCCAGAGGCATTGGCAATGTCGCTGTACAGGATGACCGTGGTCTTTTCGAGGGTGAGATCAAACGCTCGCTACTCAATGATATCATTCATGGCAGACTGGAGGAAACACTGCGGCTGATCCGGGACCGGCTTCCTGAACATGCCGTGCAGGGCATAGGCTCGGGTGTGTTTTTAACGGGTGGCACGAGCCGTATGCGTGGCCTCACTGAGCTTGCCAACGAGGTCTTTGGTCTGTCGATCTATGTGGCAGACCAGGCCAACATGAGCGGTGTCCATGCCAATTTCCGAGACCCTCAATACTCGACCGCCGTCGGTTTGATACGGTATGCCCAGATTCTCGATGCAGAGCGTGAGGCAGCTTCCGGTGGTGCTATTGGCAGGGCTCTTAAGTCGCTTTGGCCCTTTGGGCGGTAATTTATCATATCGTTAGATTTTTCTCTCAGTCACGTGGGCGTTCTCCCCGCTTGCATCCATATGGGTCTTGCTGTTAAATTGACCCATGAAGCTCAAATTTTGTGGCGCCGCTGGAACAACGACAGGTTCCCAGCACTTGTTAGAAGTTAACGGTAAGCGCATTCTTCTTGATTGTGGTCTCTACCAAGGTCGTCGGAAAGATGCATATGAGATCAACTGTTGTTTTCCCCATTTTAATCCGGCAGAGATAGATTGCGTGGTGCTATCCCATGCACACATTGATCATTCGGGCAACTTGCCCAACCTCTCCAGTAAGGGTTTTAACGGTAATATTTATGCTACTTTTGCCACTCGTGACCTCTGTCAGGTGATGCTTGAGGACAGTGCATACATCCAGGAAAGCGACACCAAGTGGCTCAACAAGCGTCTTGCAAAAAAGAAAGAGCCGCTCATCAAGCCTCTCTACACCGCCCGGGATGCAGAGCAATGTCTCAAGCAGTTTGTCAATGTGGGTTACGAGCGTCCAATGATCATTGCCCCGGGAGTGACCATGTGGTTTTACGATGCCGGGCATATTCTGGGTAGCGCGCAAATCCTTCTCGAGATTCAGGACGAGGAAGACGGCCAGACCAAACGCTTTCTTTTTTCAGGGGACGTTGGGCGAGGCGGTAACGACCTGCTCAACGATCCTGTCCCCGTGCCCGATGTGGATTTCATGCTCATGGAGAGTACGTATGGCGGGCGTGAACATGAGCTGGGTGCTGGTGCTGATGACAGTATCGCCGATGCGCTCAACGAGGCGATCAAGCGTGGGGGAAAGATCATCATCCCATGTTTCGCTGTAGAGCGGACCCAGCAGATTCTCTATGTGCTGCACCAGCTTTTTGAGGATGGCCGGGTTCCGGAAATTCCCGTCTTCGTGGACAGCCCGCTTGCTGTTAGTGCCACGGAAATCTTCCGGCTACACCCTGAGTGTTTCAATAAGGAGGTGAATGATTTCCTCTATGAAAAACGCAACCCTTTTGGCTTTGAGGGGCTCACTTTGATCAGGTCAGTGGCCAAGTCCAAGGAGCTCAATGACAGCAAGCGTCAAGGGATCATCATATCAGCCTCCGGTATGTGTGAGGCGGGCCGCATTCTGCACCATCTCAAAAACGGAATTGGCAACCCTAATAATACCATTCTCTTTGTGGGTTACTGTGCAGAAAACACCTTGGGGTGGAAAATTCGGCATCACCATCCAGAGGTTAATATTTTTGGTCAACCCTACAAGTTGCGAGCACATGTGGAAATTATGGATTCGTTCTCCGGGCATGCAGATCACTCCGAGCTTCTGGATTATTTTAACGCCACAACCGGGTCTAAAAAGAAAGTATGGCTCGTGCATGGTGAGCAATCCCGTTCCGATGTCTTCCGTGAGGCGCTTGGGGAAATCCATGATGGGGAGGTCGAAGTCGGTGTGCTGGGCAAGGAGGTCAGCTTTTAATTGCATAAAATGAGCTTGAGCCTGCCGCTGCAAGGCATTATTGCTCTCTACCTCTGCATGAGCTTGGGTACATCTCATGTAGAAGACGGCAACAAGGCGCGATTAGCTCAGGGGTAGAGCGCATGCTTCACACGCATGATGTCGCTGGTTCAAATCCAGCATCGCGCACCACTGCCGCACGCACATTCCAAGATACAGCGGATCGCCATTGGATCATCCCTGGTCCAAGGGGGCTAGCGTCTGGGTAACTGCAGCAGACCGGCTTCTTCTCCATCATCAAGGTCATGCTTGCCGGGTAGCAGGGAGTTTTGGTCCCTTGACAGCCAGGGAGTTTCAAATTCTGGCGATATGTTGTTGCCATGAATGCTGTTGAGTCTCCGGGGTGAAGCTTGCTGGTCAATAACCTCGCCCTTGTAGAGAAGCTCAACGACAAACCCGAAAAAAGTGCGTTGGCCAAACAAGTGTGCATCTGCCAAATGGACTTCAGGTATGGTGTAGGAGATATTGAGTGTTTCCTCATTGCCCGCATCTTGCCAGTCAACACGACTATCCCAGCGTTTCTCAATGTGAGAGCTATCCAGTGCTTTTTTGATCTCGCCGCCATTGAGCTTGTCATAGAAATAAAGCTGCACGTTCACATCAGCTGGGTTGATGGGTTTGTCCGGCCTGGCCAGGATATTGATCGATACGTCAGCTTGCTTGGCGGACATTGTTCCCGGTGCCCGGCGAACCTTCATGGGTCCGATCGAGATGACGGGCCTGTGTGCATGTGCAACATCCATTCCCTTGGTCAGCTTTTTAGCGGCGAGCTTAAAATAGACTCCGGTCTGGATACCCATTTGCTGCACCTGCAGATATTGGTCAGCAGCTTTCTCATAGAGGCTCATTTCCTCGAAGAGTAAGCCCTTGTGGTAAATGACGGCTGCTTCGGTGGGGTCAATGCGCCCCGCCTCATCAAGCTTGAGCATGGCCCGCATCATATCCCCGTCCATTTGCAGAGCACGGGATTCGCTGAGCAGCCGCTCCACAAGGGGGTCGGCAATGATCACCTGCTGCGATGCTATGGAAGCAGGCTCATTCATAGGGATTTCCAGCGTGGTGGAGCTGGCATCAATGCTAATACTGGGAGCTGGTTTCTCAGTGGAACCTGGGTCAGGCATTGGACTGTATCCCTCAGTGGCCAGAATCTCATCGAGGCTTCTGGGGCTGATTGGTCCGGTAATGGCAACAGGCGCAGGTGTTTTTATTGCCTTTGAGAGGGCCGGTTCCAGGTTTCCGGCCCTAAGGGCGGCCCCCACTGTGATCAACTGCGCGAAGGCCAGTAGCGCCAAAAGCCAGCATGCGACGAGAAAAGTCGGCCTTTGAACCGGTCTGGTTCCAAAACCGCCCATCGTCGCGCCTGGATGATGAAGCCCCTGTTTTTGCATTAGATAAATGAATTACTAACTTATCCTAAGATAATAGAAACCATTTTCCCATGAGTCAACCATGGAAAGCCCCCGTCAAGTGGCCCTTGTTGCAGAGAGGGGCGTGTTTTCAGGGCACCACGGCCAGTGGAAGCCTGCAGCAAGCGGCATGGGAGCCCTTCTTGAGCTATTGGCTATGTCTCCGGGATCTTGAGGAGAGCCCCGCAGATTAAATACCGAGAGCTGGTCAGGATCTCCAGTTGAGCGCACCTTTCTTGAGCGCGTAAATGTAGGCCACGGCCAGAATGCCCGCAAAGCCACAAACACTCCAGAAAGCCATGTTGCCGTTAGCGGTGAGTTCACGGAATTGCACGGCCCACGGGTAGAGGAATACGACTTCGATGTCAAAAATGACAAACAGCATCGCGACGAGGTAGAATTTGACACTGAAGCGGGGCGAGCCCTCTCCAATGGGAAGCATTCCGCACTCATAGGGGGAATCCTTGGTCGCGTTTTTACTGCCTTTTTTGCCGAAAAGAACACTCATAATCAGCATGCTTGCACAAAAGCCGATGGCGACCAGGGCCTGCATGACAACGGGTAAGTAGCTCTCAATCATGGGTGAAAATCGGGATGTTGAATAAAATGAAGCGAAATCAGTGCAGGAAAAGTGAAAACCCGCACCACCTATCGTGAGGCGATGCGGGCTTTTAAAACAATTCGCATGGTGAAAACCAGCACGAAATTAAGTTTGGGGGGTATTCCGAACTGTCAGGGGTAACCTAGGCAGAATCCTGAGCGGCCAAGAAGTCACTGTGAGCTTCGGACAATTTTGCCAAACCTCTGTATTCTTTGCCTTCTTTCTCGATCATGCCACGGGTGACAAGGTTTTGTAGTTTCTCATATGCACGGAGGCGGAGCATTTCTTCTCCGCCGCTGACGGCGTTGCGTTCCTTGAGCCTCGCATAGACAGCCTCGAACAAATCATTGAATCCAAAGAAGCTGTCATCATCTCCCAACACATTGACGATTTCATCGGTCACGTGATCTGGGACGCGACGAGAGAAACGAGTTCTTTTCGTAGTAGCCATGCATGCAACATATCACGATATGGCATTTGTGCGAAATGAAAATAAGAAAAAGCGGAAATTTGCGGTTTTTTTCGAGGTGAACGAAATGATGAATTGACAAAATGACAGAGTTGACAGGGCGCTGTATTTCAGCGATGTCAGCCTCTGTCATGAGCAGTTCAGAAGGAAAACATGTCGCAATTGTGGGGGCTACAGGAGCTGTCGGGCAGGAAATGCTCGATTGTTTGGAGGAGCGTAACTTTCCCATTAGTGAACTAACCTTGTTGGCTTCTGCCCGATCTGCCGGAAAAGAGATTCCCTTCAGGGGAAGCTTAATCAAGGTTAAAGAATTGACACATCAGAGCTTCGAGGGAGTGGATATTGCCCTGTTTAGCGCTGGGGGTGACTTATCTCTGGAATATGCACCCAGTGCAGCCGCAGCAGGGGCCGTGGTGATTGATAACTCTTCAGCTTTCCGAATGGACGATGAAGTGCCGCTGGTAGTGCCTGAAGTGAATCCCGAGGCCATCCAAAACAGACCCAAGGGCATCATCGCCAACCCCAACTGCACGACAATAATTACGCTGATGGCTCTGAGCCCTCTGCACAAACTCTATGGGCTGCGTAGCATTATCGCCTCCAGCTACCAGGCAGTGTCGGGAAGCGGAGCGCAGGGCATTGTAGAGCTTGATGAGCAAATCAAGGTCCTTGGCGCAGGTGGGGAGGTCACCGATGAGATGAAGAATGTCTACCCTCACCAGATTGCCTCCAATGTCATTCCGCATGTTGATGCCTTCACCGAAAATGGCTACACCAAGGAGGAACTCAAAATGCTCAATGAGAGCAGGAAAATTCTCAATCTTCCGGATTTGCGGGTCACATGCACCTGTGTGCGCGTGCCTGTGCATCGATCCCATTCCGTCAGTGTTACCGCCCAGTTTGAGCGTCCCGTCAACGTCGAGGAGGCCCGGGCCGTCTATGCTGACTGCCCCGGTGTAGACGCCAAGGATGATCCCGGCAACGCGCTGTATCCAGTGCCTCTGGACACCACCAAGAAAGACAACTGCCTGGTGGGCCGCATCCGCAAGGACATGGTCTTTGAAAACGCGCTTGCCCTGTGGGTCGTCGGTGACCAGGTCCGAAAAGGGGCTGCGCTCAACGCTGTGCAGATCGCCGAGCTTGTCTGAAGCCGCTGGAATCTCTAGAACCGGTCTCATGGACGATCTGAAGCCGTGGCTCAAAGCCAAGCAGAAAGAGGTGGATTCCGCGCTGGGTAAATTCTTGCCGCGTGAGAGCACCAAGCCCCAAACGATTCACAAGGCGATGCGCTACAGCATCTTTGCTGGGGGCAAACGCCTGCGGCCCATTCTCTGCCTGGCCGCGGCTGAGGCCTGTGGGGGCAATGTGAAGAATGCACTTGCCCCGGCCTGTGCCACAGAGCTCATGCACACCTATTCACTGGTTCATGACGATTTGCCCAGCATGGATGACGATGATTTGCGTCGTGGCCGGCCCACCTCCCACAAAGTCTTTGGGGAAGGCATGGCTGTGTTGACGGGCGATGCGCTGCTTACCGAGGTCTTTGTCATTATTGCCCAAACGCCTGCGACCAAGCGCTATGGTGTCAGAGAGTATGTCGAGGAAATCGCCCTCACGGGGGGCAGCCGCAAACTCATCGGAGGTCAGGTGCTTGATCTCGAGGGGGAGGGGAAAAAACTCGCCAAGAGAGATCTTGTTAAAATTCATGAGGCTAAAACCGCGGCATTGCTTACCTCGGCAATACGTCTGGGTGCCATGAGTGCCAATGCTGCTCCCCGCAGACTGGAGGCGCTTACCGCCTTCGGCTACAACCTCGGTCTGGCTTTTCAGGTTATTGACGACATCCTCGATGTGACCCAGACCACCGAGATGCTTGGAAAAACAGCGGGTAAGGATGAGGCCGTGGACAAATCCACCTATCCGGCGGTTCTTGGGCTGGAAGCCTCCCGCAAGGAAGCCGCCAGGCTGACCCGAAAAGCGCTCGCGGCTCTCACAATCTTTGGCCACAAGGGCAAGCGCCTGGAGCAAATCGCCCGCTACTTGCTCGAACGGGAGTATTAGTGTTGCCTGTGGCTAGCGGCAAAGCGGTTTACAGATATCCACCAGGATTGGATCAATATTCACGGTTTGGTCAGCCACCTCGTGAATGGGCACGGTAGCGTAAGTTCCTGACTTGTAGACCATGATCTTGTTGGTTTCTCCACGGTGGAGGGAATCCACTGCTGCAATGCCGAACTTGAATGCCATGAGACGATCCCGAACGGTGGGGGAGCCGCCGCGCTGAATGTGACCGAGAATCGTCAAGCGGGCATCCATGTTGAGCTGGTCCTTGATCCATTTGGTGAGGTAATCACTGATCTTGCAGCCCTCGGCCACAATCGCGATGATAAACTCACGCCCTTCATCGATTTGCCTGCGGAGCCGCTTTTCGATGGAATCAAGATCATACTCGAGCTCCGGGACGAGGCAAATTTCAGCACCGCTGGTCACGGCTGAGGCCATGGCAAGATAACCGCAATGCCGCCCCATGGTCTCGACCACGAAGGCACGGCTGAAGGAGCTGGCAGTGTCACGGATGCTGTCGACGTTTTGCCTGATCATGTTGAGGGCTGTATCCACGCCAAGGCAGTAGTCCGTGCCGGGGATGTCGTTGTCGATCGTGGCCGGGATCCCGGCGAAGGGGACCTTGAAGTCCGCATAAAACTGGTTCAGAGCCCGGAAGGACCCATCACCTCCGATGACAATGAGCTTTGTAATGCCATGGTTTTGGAGGTTTTCATAAGCCTGTTTGCGGTGCTCATACTCAAAAAAGCGCTTCGAACGTGACGACCTCAAAATCGTGCCGCCGCGGTGAAGAATCCCGGAAACGTCACGGGAGTGTGCCTCCTCAATGTGATTGTCAATCAGGCCCCGGAGGCCGTTGTGAACAAGGTATGGCTTGTAACCGAGCATGCGAGAGTAGTCCACACAGCATTTGATCGCCGGATTCATGCCTGCTGCATCCCC
>CAYXEC010000033.1:0-21742 GCA_964463855.1 uncultured Verrucomicrobiales bacterium
GCCTGATATTCGTGGATATTCATGAGACATAATGCGGTAAATCCGCGACGTGGGACGCTAGGAGGATGTGTCCCGGTGGTCAAGGTGCTAAATCCCTAAATTGAAGAAATCAAACAATCCGCTTGGCGGCGACCGCTTTGTAGTTGAATTTTAGCACCCATGATTTTCGCAATCTACCGATCAATGATTGTAGCAAGCCTCGTTCTGCTCGCTACACAAACAGACACCTCCGCCAAGGCAAAGGCTTCCCTGACCGAGACCGAGTCAAAAACAACCTGGGCTCAGGATCACAGCGACATCCCTGTTGATAGCAATGTCACCTATGGCCAACTCCCCAATGGCATGCGGTATGTTGTCATGGCCAACCGAGAGCCACCTGAAAGAGTCAGCATGAGGCTCCACATCGCGGCTGGCTCACTCATGGAGCGCGATGACCAGCGAGGCATCGCTCATTTTCTCGAGCACATGGTATTCAACGGATCGAGGAACTTCCCGGACGCCAGCAAGCTCATCCCCCAAATGCAACGACTCGGGATATCCTTTGGTGCCCACGCCAATGCCTACACCTCCTTTGACGAGACGGTTTACATGCTCGACCTACCCAACAATGAAGCTGACACGCTCAAGCTCGGTTTTGATGTCATGCGGGATTTTGCCGATGGCGCCTTGCTTGAGGAGAATGAAATTGAGAAGGAGCGGGGTGTCATCCTCTCTGAGAAGACAACACGCGACTCTGTCCAGAGGCGGCTCATGGAAAAACAATTCAACGCCCTGCTGCCTGACTCGCTGCTTGCCAAGCGTTTCCCCATCGGGGCTGAGGATGTAATCAAGACAGCTCCCCGGAGCGCCTTTACTGACTTTTACAAGGACTATTACGCCCCGGAAAAAATGACCTTTGTTTACGTGGGTGACTTTGACATCAAGGAAGCGGAAGCCAGAATCCGGTCCGTCTTTGAGAGTATGCAACAAGCTTCCGAGCCCGGCAGAAATCCTCAACTTGGCAGTATCCCCCATGGTCATGGCTTCAAGACTCTGGCCCTCGCTGACAAAGAGGTTGCAACGACTGACCTCACTTTAACAACCATCAGCCCCTATCAGCACAAACCCGACACCAGGGAAGCACGCGCATCAAAATTACCACTCAAGCTTGCCCACATGATCCTTAAGCGGCGATTTGATATTCTCGCCAAAAAAGAGAATTCACCCATCACAAGCGGCGGGGCCTACAAATACGACCTCTTTAAATTCACGGAAATCGGCGGTATCTCCGTTGACGCCAGGGATCATCAATGGCAGGAAGCTCTCCCCGTTCTTGAGCAGGAACTGCGCCGCGCTGTTGAGCACGGCTTCACCGAGGCTGAATACGACGAGGTCAAAGCCAACCTGATCAAGTCCTATGAGCTGGCAGTAAAGGCTGCCGCGAGCCGCAAGACTGACGAGCTCGCATCTTCACTGACCGAACATGTCCACAGCCAGAGCGTTTTCTCCACCCCCGAAGACGACATTGCCATTTTGCTCGAGAGCCTGGCTGCAATCACACCGGAAACCTGCCATCATGCATTCAGGGATTTCTGGAGCACTGATGACACTACCCTGATACTGACCACCAACACGCCACAGAGGGAAGCGGAGACCACACTTGCAAATCTTTATAAGCAAAGCAGCAAGCAAGAGGTAAGCCCCCCAGAAAAAAATGCTGCCGCAAGCTTTGCCTACACAGATTTTGGCGAGTCGGGCAAAATTATCAGCCAATCACAGCTCAAGGATCTTGAGATCACGCAACTGGCTTTTGAAAACGGTTGCAAATGCAATATCAAGCAAACCGACTATGAAAAAAACCATATCTCCGTCACCGCCCGCGTGGGAGCTGGCAAACTGACCATGCCTCAGGACAAACCTGGCCTCGACCTCTTTTGCTCGAGCGCATTCACGCCCGGAGGTCTTGGCAAACACAGTGCTGAGGATCTCAAACGCATCCTCGCCGGACACAACGCAGGTATCCACTTCCAAGTCGCGGAGGATGCCTTTGCTCTCTCCGGCGACACCACACCTGAGGATCTCGAGCTACAGCTTCAATTGCTCTGTGCCTACCTCACAGACCCCGGGCTCCGGCCTGAAGGTGCACGCATGTTCAAAGCCAGGCTACCGGAGATCTACACACAAATGAAACATACACCCGCGGGCGCTCAAATGGACATACAAGCCATGTTGGGAGGTAATGATCCAAGACATCTTTTCCCATCACGCCATCAGGCAGAAGCCCTTGACACCAAAGACATGAGATCATGGGTCATGCCCGCACTCGCCAATCATTACATGGAAGTCTCCCTCGTTGGAGACCTCAACATGGAGCAAACCATCTCCATACTGGCACGCACGCTTGGCGCCCTTCCCAAACGCGCATTGTCCAAGCCTGATGACAGCAGTCTGCGCATTCTCACCAACTTGCCAAAACCGCCACTGAGCAAACACTACACCTATGAAAGCACGGTTCCCATGGGAAGAGCTGTCGTCACATGGAAAGCCACGGGGATGAGCAAGGAAAACATAGGTATTACCCGGCGCCTGAGTATTCTCAGTGCCATTCTCTCCAATCGCATGCGCGAAAAAATCAGGGAGGAACTCGGCGAAGCATACAGCCCCTATGCTGGTTTTCAACCCAGTGACACCTACCATGATCTTGGTTATTTAATGGCAGTCTCCGCGGGAAAACCCGAACAAGCCGAGCCTGTTGGAAATATGATCATTGAAATCGCTGACAAACTTGCCGCCGAGGGCGCCACCCAGGACGAGCTCACGCGCGCATTGGAACCACGCCTCAGCGAACTCAAAAAATCCCTGCGCCAGAACTCCTATTGGCTGGGAACTGTGATGGCACAATCTCAGGAGCAGCCTTATCGCCTCGACTGGGCCCGCACTCGCGACGAAGACTACGCCTCCATCACACTCGACGAGGTCAATATGCTTGCAGGGAAATACCTGGTCAAAGAAAACGCAATGCGCTTTGCCATTGTCTCAGAGGAAAAAAACTAAGGCAATGTTCCCTCAGAGCCTGCGCAAGAGCTCGTAGGGATAAATACCGGTGCTGTGCCCATCGGCCCATGTGATCTGAAGAGCATAGCCACCTACCTGTTGCATGCGCAGTGCCTGGAAACTTTTTCCCGTGTGAGAGACTGAGGGTTTGGCGACACGCCCGAGCGCGTCAGGTTCTCCCTGACACGCTGCACATGGGCATGCCTCACGCAGGGTTCTGAGCTGAATAAAGTTCTCACGCCCGTCACTCCAGGCAAGGGCGAGCTCATCACCGACAACGACATTGTGCAAAAGACTCAGGGCGGGCATAACATGGAAAAACCTGTTTCAGACATAACTACGGGAGCCGAAAATAGCCGAGCCGACACGAACAATGGTGGAACCTTCCTCAATGGCCACCTCGTAGTCTCCGCTCATGCCCATACTGAGTCCCGGCAAACTTTTTCCAGAACGGCCCTCAAGCTCATCCCTTAGTGCCCTTAGCTTCACAAACCAGGGCCGGGCATCCTCAGGTTCTACCGCAACGGGAGGAATGCACATCAGCCCGACAAGCAAGAGATGATCCAGCCCGAGTAATTCATCAAGTTCATGCCGCAGTTGATCGGGTTCATAGCCGTTTTTACTATCCTCACCCGCCAGATCCACCTGGAGATAGACATGCGGTTTTTTGCCGAGCTCCCCGGCAATATTGGAGGTGTAGCGGGCAAGCTTGAGCGAATCAATGCTGTGGATGGTCTCAAAGAGAGGCAAGGCTTTGCGGACCTTGTTGCGTTGCAAGTGCCCAATAAGGTGCCAGTGCAGATTATCGGGTAAAAGTGGTATTTTCTCCTCCGCTTCCTGGACACGGTTCTCACCAAAGGCACGGTGCCCGGCAGCGACCACCTCGCCAACCTCTTTGGCAGACCAGGTTTTTGAGACCGCCAACAATTCCACATCATCGGGGCTCCGGCCAGAGCGCAGTGCAGCATCATTTACACGCTGTTTAACAGCGGCCAGATTCGCCGCGACATCATTACTCATTTATTTTAGCAAAAAGTTCGGGATCAGGAGCCACAAGGATCTATTATCCATTGTTATTTTCCCGATTCCCTGCCATGCGGGCACGTTCCGTGGCTTCAACGAGATCAGCCAGGATGTGAATCCCCTCACGCTTCACGGGGTCCAGTGAGCTTGGCCATTCAGGAGTGTCATCCAGATCGGCCACACCGTCCTTGGCTTTGCGCATGTAGCTCTCCTTGTCTTTCTCATGATCAAGCTCCACGAGTTGATCGAGACCGAGATCCTCGAGATTTAATCGATAAAAACGAAACAACTCGGCATCCTGTTCTGCAATTTTTGAGAAGCGCTCACGACGCTCGGCATTACGTGTATCACGGCGCTTTTCGTTATCATCGAGCTCTTTTTTACGTGCCTCTTTGTTGAGTGAAATCACGTTTTCATCGCGCCTCTCTATGAGCCTTTCAGCATCTTCTTCGACATAAAGGAAATCCTTTGATTTTCCCACCCGCTCCAGGCTCTTGACCTTGACCTCAGGCAAAAAGAGATGACCACGGTTTCCTTCGACAAATCCCGGCGCAGGCTTGATCGTGTCATGTGACAAGGCAAAGTCGAGATAGGCTTCGCCCACTTCGTAAGCATCGAGCATCGAGGGAAGGACAATGTCTGACTCCACCCCCTTGAGTTGGGTGGTGCTACCGGCTACGCGGTAAAACTTCTGGATGGTGGGCTTGAGCACACCGGCGCGACGGGCATCCTCCATGATTGGCATCATTCTCTTAATCGGCACAGGCTGCTGAACTGTGCCCTTGCCAAAACTTGAACTGTCTCCAACTACCACTGCACGGTTATAATCCTGCAGTGCACCCGCCAGAATCTCACTTGCCGAAGCACTTGTCTTGTCAATCAACACGACCATGGGACCATGGAAGATGGGGTCCGCATGGGATGAATCCTTTATCTCAACGTCGCCCTTGTAGTCCTTGACTTGGACAACAGGACCCCGCCCGGTGAAAAAACCCGTCATGCGGCGCACCTCCTCGAGTGAGCCACCCCCATTGCCCCTCAGGTCCAGGATGATACCCTGCACATTTTCATCACTCAGCCTGCGAACCAACTTCTCCACATCAGTGGAACAGCGTGTCTTCCAGTTCTGGAAATCCGCATAAAAAGCCGGCAGCTTGATAAATCCGAGGCGCTGTTTACCCCCATCTGGCCGGCTCATCTCAACAAGCTCCGCTTTCGCCAGCTCGTCCTTGAGTTCGACCTTGCCACGCTTAATAACGATGAATTTCACCTCCCCAGGTGCTCCGTCGGCCGGCTCGACCTTGAGACGCACTTCGACTCCCTCCTTACCGCGGATCATATCAACGACCCGGTCGAGCTTTTCAAACATGATGTCCTCCATGGCATCCTCTGTTCCTGCATTGTTGTGATCAACACCAACGACCCGGTCATTGAGTTTAAGGGAACCCTCCTTGTCAGCCGGGCCACCGACCACAATGCCGGTTATTTTTGTCGAACCGTCATCCTCGGCCTGAAGCAAGGCCCCGATGCCAACCAGTGAGTTTTTCATGCCTGACATGAAGCGCTCCATTTCTGATTCACTGAAATAGTCAGTGTGGGGATCATAGCTTTTGGCCACTGCACTCAGGAAACGATCAGCAATGTCTTCTTCATCTGCAGAGTTAACAGCCTTGAGAATACGCTCATAGCGAAGCGATATCATCTCTCCGGGCAACTTCTTGTCCTTGAGAGGATCATCCTTGCCTTGTTTGGCAGCAAGGTCAGCAATACTCTCCCTGCGGAGGAGCTCACCAAGCAGAGCCTGTTCGACCTGGTCCTTCCAGATTTGCCTGGCTTCCTCCTCAGAGGCTGGCCAGCTGGCTTTTTCCCGGTCCAGCATGATTTCACGATGAGTGTCAAAAGTGAAAAGGTCCTCCTGTTTGAGGAGCTCCTGGGCATATTTAATCCTCTCATTGGCACGCACTTTGAACACCTCGAATATCTCCTCGGCGGGAGTCATGCATTTTTGAAACAAGATAAATTCATGCAGATTATCACCATACTTTTCACGGAACGCCTCGATATCGGACCCAAGAAAGTAAAGCTTGTTGGAATCAAGTGAATCTATGTAGGAATCAAAAAACCTCTCCCCAAGATCCTCATCCACCTCAATGCGCTCGTAGTGGCTGTTGCGCAACATGATCAGGACCTTCTCCCCGACTTTGTTGAAGTCTGTCTTGGCCGCTAGATGAGGCAGGGCAATGACTGAAAGCATCAGACTGCATGCCAGAGATTTGTGTAAGGATAGTGTCTTCATGTCGATATCTCAACTGGGAGCGTCTTACCAGTATCTTACCAATAAGGCAAAACCGCTTCGTATATTCGCCTCATTCTGCTTTTTTGTCTATCCCTTTTCCTTAATATCTCCGTGCTAAAAAACCTGCATCCATTCAGCAAGATGAGCCCCCGGTAAAGTTGCCGCCCCCAAAGCTGGACAGAATTTTCGTTCATGTTACATCCGGGGCATGGAAAGTCATCAATCCGGCATCACCCTTGGTATCCGTGGCGATAAAAATGATATCGAGGAGCGCCCTGTGTTCTCCCCCAAGTTTGACGCAGACGGCCTTGTTCCCGCCGTGGCCATCGATGCCACCTCCAGGGAGCCCCTCATGCTCGCCTACATGAACGAGCAATCACTTCTGAAAACACTCGAGTTGGGCGAGGCGGTCTATTTCTCCAGAAGCAGGCAGGAATTATGGCATAAGGGCGCCACATCAGGCCATGTCCAGAAAGTCATTGAGATCCGTACGGATTGCGATCAGGACGCCCTTATTCTCTATGTTGAGCAAAAAGGCGCCGGGGCATGTCACACAGGGCGAGCCACATGTTTTTATCGTTCTGTTGACCTTGAAAGCTCCAAGGATCCGGCAGGCCTGAAATTTACAGAGACTGATCTCAGCTTTGACCCGAATGCCGTTTACGGTGACAAATAAGCACCCCCATGAAACTGATCGTCTTTGACTGTGATTCGACCCTCTCTGCCATTGAAGGCATAGATGAGCTGGCTAGAGTGTGCGGCCCGGATGCCTTCCATGAAATCGAAGCACTCACCAATGCTGCGATGAATGGCGAGGTTGCGATTGATGAAATCTTTGCGCGCCGTCTTGAGATCATTCAACCAACGCTGGCAACATGCCGTATTGTGGGCCAACTCTATATCGATCATGTAGAGCCCTCGGCAGCACGCACCCTTGAGTTGTTGCGCAATCATGGCTGGATCATTGTCATCGTTTCCGGGGGCTTCACACAGGTCATAGAACCCCTCGCCCATCATCTCGGTGTTGAGCGTGTTGAGGCTGTTCCCCTGATTTTCAACGAGGACGGAAGCTACGCGGGCTACGACACCTCCGCACCACCCACACGCAATGGAGGCAAGCCCGAGATCATTCAACAACTCAAAAACGAGCTCCAAGCTGAATATGTTGTCATGGTCGGCGATGGCATCTCCGACCTCGAGGCTAAACCCGTGGTCGACACCTTTATCGGCTTCGGGCGCTATGCCGCCAGAGAGAAAGTCAGGCAAGCATCTGATCATTTTGTATCATCCCTGGATGAGATACCCGCTATTATTGGCGCCTGCTAATTTCACAGGAAACATAAGTGAGGACGAATAGTCTTTACCTCAAATGGTTATTCACACTCAGCACACAGGATATTAGCTGCGTGTAAATAGCCATAAAAACTCGAAATAAGTGAGTTAACTCATTTGAAATGGAATTATTAACAGCTTATAGTCAAGCTATTCACATTCTAAAATCCATGCTGGGCTCATGCATCCATGGTCGGCCCAGTAAGTTATTCACAAAATTTCCAACTTACTCAGATTGACCTTTGGACTCAGTATCTTACAAATTCACCCACTTATGGCTACTGACTCTTCTGTTACCTCCACACCGGGATCATCGGGCGTGAATAAAGGGCCCGCTCTACAGAAAGCCCCGTCGGGTGACCTGCAATCCGCAGAGCGCGCCCTGCCCCATGCCATTGGACCAGAGAAAAGCATTCTCTCATCCATGTTTCAGGATCCCCAGCAATTCATCGGCCTCGCTGTGGAGAACAAGCTCACAGTGGATCATTTCTACCAGCCTGCTCATGGTGTGTTGTTTAAAATCTTACTCGAGCTCTTCGAAAGCAATGAGCCCATTGAGCTGGTCTCACTGTCACAGACCCTGATGGACCGAAACCTGATGGCATCGGTGGGAGGCCCGGCCGCTGTCACTGAAATCTATACTTACTCTCCCACACACGCCCACTTCGAGCATCACCTCGACATCGTAAAGGACAAGCATGTGCTGCGTTCCGTCATCCAGCATTGCACGCAGGCCATCACCCGCGCTTACGATGACCAGGAAGAAGTCGAGCAACTTCTCGATAATGTGGAGACACAGGTTTTGGCGATCCGCGAGGGAGCCGAAAAAAACAAAGAGGAAACAATTGCTGATCACATGAAAACCGTGATCGCCAACTTCGAGGCATTCATCCACCGAGACGAGGAAAGCCGCGGCCTTCTGACCGGCTACTCCGAAATCGACAAAATGTCCAACGGGCTCAAACCCGGCGAAATGTTCATTATCGCTGCGCGCCCCTCGATGGGCAAAACCTCTTTTGCGATGAATCTCGTTGAGCACTTCTGCCTGGATCTAAACCTTCCGGCAATGGTCTTCTCCCTTGAAATGGGCGCTTTTCAGCTCGTCGAGCGCTTGCTCTACGCACGGGCACGCTTTGACAAGTCCAAGGTGATGCGCGGATTTGAACCTGTTAAATCCGACTTCCTCAACATTAAGCGGGCATCTGAGGAGATCAAAAACTGCAAGCTTTTCATCGATGACACTCCCGGCATCACCATCAACGAACTCCGCGCAAAGGCCCGCCGTAAGAAAAAGGAGGAAGACATCCAGGTCATCGCCATCGACTACCTGCAGCTGATGCGCTCAAATTCCAAGCAGGCACAAAATTCCCGCGAGCGTGAAGTGGCGGAAATTTCCGCCGGACTCAAGGGTCTCGCCAAGGAGCTTAATATCCCCGTCATTGTATTGGCACAGCTCAACCGCGGTCCCGAAAGCCGGGTCGGATCGAGTGGAGGCGGCGGCAAGCCCCGCATGTCCGATCTCCGCGAATCCGGATCCATCGAGCAGGATGCGGACCTCGTCGGATTACTCTATCGCTCCGCCTACTATGCGGACAGCCAAGAGGACAGGGACGAGGAGGACGGCAAGGCTGAGCTCGTCATCGCCAAAAACCGTAACGGCCCGACCGGCGAAGTGGCCCTCACCTTCATTAAGGAAATCATGCGTTTTGAAAGCCGGGCATGGGATCGCGAGGAGTAAAGCGCTTTTAGTGCTTCTTGTTGCCATATCCAGCCATGAAGTAGAGCGTGCATACCAGCACCGCCACGGCCAAACCGCCCCAGAAAAACACCCAGCTATGGTCAAGGTGCTGGGCTCCTGCGTAATACCAACCGCAGAGCAAACTTCCTAACAGACAACCAACGCCCCCGTCAATGGTTCCCATGAGAGCCTGGGCCTGGCCACGCATCGCTGGAACAACCCTGCGATCCACCAAAACCTGCCCGGTGATATAAAAAAATGTATAACAGGGTCCGTGCAACGCGATGCCCAACCACATCCAGTGCAATCCCCCACTCCACCCGGAAAAGGCAAACAAGAGGTATCGAGCCAGACCCATCGTGAGAGCCAAAACCAAGACCCATTTTAATCTTCCCAGGGCCATCATCCAGCCCAATACAAGCATCGCGGCAATCTCCGTGATTTGCCCCAGGGTCATTGAGGCCGCAGGGTGAGGGTCGCCAAGCTCCATGAGTTGGATGGGGGCATACATGTAAAAAGCACCCAGAGGTATCGTGAAAAAGAGTGTCGTAAGAAGAAACACTCTCATGGAGTTATCCTTGAAGAGAACGAGGGCATCGAGACCAAGGTTTTTTCGCCAGTTGGATCCAGCAGCATCCAGTTTACCCTGGGGTGGTGTGTCAGGCATCATATAGCATGAAAGACCAAACAAGACCCTGACTCCCGCTGCAGCGATCCCTGCCAGTGGAGAGCTGTCCCATCCCACCAGGCTCACTGACAAGCCTGCAGCGACCCATCCGACTGATCCCCAGACACGGAAGAGCGGGAATTTTTTTTGCGCATCATCGACATTGGCAAGCGTTACCGTGGAGAGCAAGGCCCACATGGGAGCACCCAGCAAAGCATTAAAAACTTGAAATGTGAGATACCACCATGGCCCCCAACCACTGTGCAATGCCCAGAAGGCCATTCCCAGAAATCCTGCACCCAGGAGTGACAGGCTACCCACCAGCTTCTGCGCGCAAAAGCGGTAGTCAGCCATCGAGCCAAAGATCAGCGGAGAAAACAAAGCGACGAAAGGCCCGACTGCAAAAGCGTAGGGCAAGACCCATTCTATGCCCTGCGCCTTGAGGATATTTGGCAGCACAGGATACCACATGCCGGGAGCAGCTGAGATCAGGAAAAAACCGATGGCAATCCACCAGCTCCCCCCCATACCCAGCTTGCGACCTGCCTTAAACACGCTCATCTCTTAGCCTCAGCCGGCAAAATACCAACCCTCAAATCATACAGTGTTCTGGACAACACGCCCTTATTATTGTTTTTTATTTTTTGGCATAAAATTTGCTGCAAATTAATTGGAGTTTTTTTGTTTTTTGTTTTACCCTTTGGCGCAGCCTTGGATTTCGCGTCTCTCCCCTAGCCTGACTGCACTCCTTACATTCTCCAGTCATGCCATCAACTGGCCTCCAGCAAAACCTCTCTCAACAACAGGTCCTCTCTCCGCAGATGCGGCAGAGTCTGGAGATTCTTCAGGCTAATACCATGGAGCTCAGCCAGCTGATCAGTCAGGCAGCAGAGATGAACCCCACTCTCGAAATCTCCGAGGAAAGCGAGCAGTTTGAGGACTTACTCCCTGCAGATGCTGAGACGGATTATGAAAACCTCTCAGAATTTGATGACTACTGGCGTGAGGACCAAATCCTGTCCCGTGGCACCCATCATTACACCAGTGATGACGAGGAACGGCGCGAATTTCTTTACAATTCCATTGTCGCCCCAAAAACCCTCCAGCAGCACCTCATCGATCAACTCAATCATGCCGCCATCGATGATGAAGAATACATGGCAGCAGAGCACCTCATCGGCAGTATTAATGACACTGGGTTTTTTGATGAGCCACTCGAGGATATCGCATCCCACTGTGCCTTTACCATTCAGCAACTCCGCTCTGCCCAGCAGTTAATTCAGGGATTTGACCCTCCAGGCATTGCTGTTGAAAACCTGACACAATCCCTCAAATTACAGCTCGAACTCCAAGGACTGGGTCAGAGCCTCGAAAGCCGTCTTGTTGAATATCATCTCGATGATCTGGCAAGGCGCAAGTTTGGTGAAATAACGCGTGCCCTGGGAGTTTCACAAGAAGCGGTAATTGAGGCTGCCGAGCGCATCGCCCAGCTCAACCCGGATCCGGGGGCGGCATTCGATGCCACCTCAAATCCTCAGGTCAGTGCAGACCTCGAGCTTCGCCGTGACATGGATGGCAATTTCTATGCCCACCTGACCGGAGACCACCTGCCCAAAATCCGCATCAGTGATCATTATAAAGACCTGCTAGCCAAGCTAGGCTCTGACCCCAAGGCACGCAAATACCTCAAAGACAACATTCACGAGGGCAGGCAGATCATCCACGCACTTGGTCAAAGACAAGAAACGCTACTCAAAATCGGAACCGAGCTTGTCAAACGCCAAACTGATTTCATCAAGCACGGACTCACCAAACTCCGCCCCATGACCATGCAGGACATTGCCGAGGCAATTGGTGTTCACGCCGCCACCATATCACGCGCAGTTTCCGGAAAATATATACTGACACCTCATGGACTGATGGAGTTACGCACCTTCTTCTCATCCGGTTACACCACCCAGCAGGGAACGGAAATCGCCAACACAGGTGTGCGTGAAGCCATCCAGAAACTCGTCAACCATGAGGACCCAGCCAAACCCCTCTCTGACACAGCCATTGAGAAACAACTCAAAGCCAAGGGTATTAATGTAGCCCGGCGCACCATCGCCAAATACCGCGATCAACTCGACATCCTGCCATCGCATCTGAGAAAAAAACACTCCTGAGCCCTACTAACCAATACTGATGCCAGTAATTTAAAAGGGTTATGACAATCTAAACTTGCAGAGAGGTTTTAGCTTCGTAGGGTAAATTCCATGAGCACGACAAAAAATCTGCCAGACTACCTAAGAAAAGAAATTTTGCTCAACCCAGAGCTGCGCACCTTCCCTGAATTCAGTGTGTCCCGTGTACTCAACACCGTGTTCAAGCCCACTGAAGGCTGTCGCTTGTGCATCCTCACCGATTTCGACGAACCGGAACGCTGGATGAAAGATTTCGCTTTCTTGGAGGCAGATGATTTCGAGGTCCAAAAGAACGCATACCGCCACTTTTATGAGCCTTTGCAAAACAGCATCCTTGATGAACTCGGCATGAGTGGTGGTGAAATGTTTGCGTATCGCTGCACCCATGGCTCCAATCTCGATTTGTCCGATGAGGTCTGGGACAGCGAAGGCAGGCAGCTCTCCCTCGATGAGGACATCTACACCAATTACGATATCATTCTTTGCATTTCCAGCTTCTCCGCCACAGCCCCCCTCACTGAGAGATGCAAGGTATTTGGCTTCCGAGGTGCGACCATGCACGGCATGAATGACATTATCCTGCGCTCCGGTCTTGCCGTCGACTATGAGGAGGTCTCGGAAGATGCGGAAAAAATCCGCCAGGCCCTCAACCATGCCGACGAGGTGGAAATTGATTTTGAACTCGAGGACGGCCGCATTCTCACCGCGTGGCTGGGACTGGGCGGACAGGAGGCGCAGAAGTCCCACGGCCTCTGCCAGGGCAAAAAGCCCGATATCGCCAACCTACCTGCCGGTGAGGTCTACTTTGTCCCGGTCGATGCCCGCGGCCAGTTCCCCATGAAATACGAGGACGGAACGCTCGGCATTCTGGAAGTGGAGAACCGCGACGTGAAATCATCCAGCCTTATTGAGGGCAACCAGGCGACCATTGACGCACACAATGCCCTGCTGGCTGATGACCCCATGACCGGCACCCTCGGAGAATTGGGATTCGGCACTCAAGTCCTGCCTGTCTCCTACCAGGACATCCAGGACGAGAAAGTGCTGGGCACTTGCCATTTGGCCACTGGACGCGACGACCACCTCGGCGGGGACATTGTTCCCGACATGTTCAAAGAGCATGTGAATTCATCTCATGACGACATCCTCTTCGCCCCCCACAAAACACCCAACTTCAACCTCAAGGAGGTCCGCATGAAATGGGGTGAGGGCGAAGATTGCCGCACCGAGGTTCTGATCCGGGATTTCAAACCCACGGATTACATCATTCAGGCGCTTGAGCGCTGAGTGCAAAATACAGAAATCTATTGCGCCCAGACCGGGCTCAATGCTGCTTGCAAGGCAAATAATCCACTCAGGCTCAGCGTGTATAAAAAAGCCCCCACCGCTGTGCAGTGAGGGCTTGTCAAATCTTCTGGAACAGACCGCGATTAGTAGCGGTAGTGCTCAGGCTTGTAGGGGCCTTCTGCAGCCACGCCAATATACTTAGCCTGTTCTGCAGTAAGCTTGGTGAGCTTACAGCCTATCTTCTCGAGGTGAAGTCGGGCCACTTCCTCGTCAAGGTGCTTGGGCAGAACCTTCACTTCACCCGCCTTGTAGTTGTCCTTGTTTTTCCACAGGTCGATCTGGGCAAGGGTCTGGTTGGCGAAGCTGTTGGACATCACAAAGCTTGGGTGGCCGGTTGCACAACCGAGGTTCACCAGGCGGCCTTCGGCAAGCATATAGAGGCTGTTACCACTCGGGAAGGTATACTTGTCCACCTGTGGCTTGATGTTGAGGCGCTCGACACCCTCAGCCTTGCTCAGGGCATCCATCTGGATCTCGTTGTCGAAGTGACCGATGTTACAAACAATCGCCTGGTCCTTCATCTTCTCCATGTGTTCAAGGCGGATGATGTCGAAGTTGCCCGTAGTGGTGACATAAATATCTCCCCAGCCGAGCGTGTCTTCCACGGTGAGCACACGGTAGCCCTCCATGGCAGCTTGCAGCGCGCAGATCGGGTCAATCTCGGTGACAACAACCTGGGCTCCCTGGCCACGCAGTGCCTGGGCGCAGCCCTTGCCGACGTCACCGTAGCCGCAAACCACGGCAACCTTGCCGGAGATCATCACATCGGTGGCGCGTTTGATACCGTCGACGAGTGACTCACGGCAGCCATAAAGGTTATCGAACTTGGACTTGGTCACTGAGTCGTTCACGTTGATGGCGGGAACAAGCAGGCTGCCCTCCTTGGCCATCTGGTAGAGGCGGTGAACACCGGTGGTGGTCTCCTCGGAAACCCCCTTCCACTCCTTCACAATATTGGCGAATACTCCGGGCTGCTCGGCCCCGATTTTCTTGAGCAGATTCTTGATGACTTGCTCTTCCTCGGATCCAGCCGGCTGGTTGACCCAGTCAGAGCCGTTTTCCATCTCGTAACCCTTGTGGATGAGCAAAGTGGCGTCACCACCGTCGTCAACAATGAGCTGGGGACCCAGATCTCCGGGGAATTGCAGTGCCTGCCAGGTACACCACCAATATTCCTCAAGGGTCTCACCCTTCCACGCAAAAACAGGAATCTCTGCCTGAGCCATGGCTGCTGCGGCGTGATCCTGGGTGGAGAAAATGTTGCAAGATACCCAGCGCACCTCGGCACCGAGATCGGCGAGGGTTTCAATGAGCACAGCGGTTTGAATCGTCATGTGCAGGGAGCCCATGATGCGAACACCTTCTAAGGGCTTTTCAGGACCGTACTTGGCACGGGTGGCCATGAGACCGGGCATCTCGTGCTCGGCAATATCAATTTCCTTACGGCCGAAATCGGCCAGACTGATGTCAGCAACCTTATAGTCGCTGAAGACGGGTTTAAGTGCAGGTGCGGTATTGGACATGGTAGTGTTTCTGGTTGGTTGTTTGAAAATTAGACTGCGGCCTTGAGCTCATCGACCTTGCTGGTCACTTCCCAGGGCAGGCCTGCATCCTCACGGCCGAAGTGACCATAATTGGTGGTCTTGCTGTAGATGGGTCGCAGAAGGTCGAGCTGGGAGACGATGTCTGCCGGCTTGAAGGAGAACACCTCGCTAATGGCCTTTTCGATTTGAGATTCATCGACCTGGTTCGATCCAAAAGTATTCACATTGACACTGACAGGGTGCGGGTGCCCGATCGCGTAGGCGAGCTGCAGTTCGCACTCATTGGCAAGCCCAGCGGCAACAATGTTTTTGGCAACCCAGCGACACATGTAGGCGGCGGAGCGGTCCACTTTGGAGGGATCCTTGCCTGAGAAGGCGCCACCACCATGGCGACCCATGCCTCCATAGGTGTCGACAATGATTTTGCGCCCTGTGAGACCGGCATCTCCCTCGGGTCCACCGACCACAAAAAGCCCGGTGGGGTTGATGAGAATTTCAGTCTCGGGTGTAAGCAAGTTGCCGGGCAGGTGCTTTTCAATCAGATCCCGGGTGAGAGTTTCACGAATCTCCTGGGTGGAGATTTCCTTGGCATGCATCGTGGAAATCACCACTGAAGTGAAACGGTTTGGCTTGTTGTCCACATACTCAATGCTGACCTGGGTTTTGGAGTCCGGCCGTAACCATGTATGGGTGCGATCCTTTCGCAACTGGGTCATTGCCTGGCCAAGTTTGTGCGCATAATAGATGGGCGCTGGCATAAGCACCTCGGTGTCATTGGTGGCATAGCCAAACATGATCCCCTGATCCCCGGCCCCCTGCTCGTCAGTATCCTTGTCAGCGGCAGCAGCTGCATCCACACCCTGGGCAATGTCCGGGGACTGCTGACCGAGCATATTCATCAGGAAGGCTCCTTTCTCGAATTTACAGGTGTAGGAATAATCAGTGTCCTTGGCATAATCGGCATCATACCCAATCTCTTTGATGGTATTTTTGACCAATGTGCCGTAATCAAACTTGGCATCCGTGGTGATTTCACCTGCCAATCCGACGACATTATCCTTAACAAAAGTTTCACAAGCTACCCTGCTGTTGATATCCTGCTCCAGGCAGGCGTCTAAAACAGCATCAGAAATGGTGTCACAGACTTTGTCGGGGTGACCTTCAGTGACGGACTCAGATGAAAAAATGAATGACTTGCTCATAAGTGGAATTTGTTATATCAATAAATCTCGATACGTTGATGCGTTTATGAACCCGCAATACCATGTCGTCAATTCTTAAATCACTAAAACTTCTCTCGGACCCCACGAGAATACGCATTTTGCTGCTTCTGGCCCATGAACCTCTCAACGTGGCAGAGCTGCAGGAGATACTGGGAATGGGGCAAAGCAGAATCTCAACGCAGCTCTCACAGCTCAGGCAGGAGGGTCTTGTAACCAGTTCTCGCTCGGGTAAAAACAACGTCTATGCCAATTCTGCACCGGATGCGCTCATGGAGGTCGCCCGTCAGGCGGCAACTGAAATCAAGGAGGTCGGCGCAGATAGTGAGACTCTCGGCCACATTCTGCGCAAACGTCGCGACAAGACCCGTGCTTATTTTGATGAGCTGGCCGGGAAGTTCGGCAAAAGCTACGTGCCGGGTCGTTCGTGGAAGTCCCTGGCCGAGGCCATGCTCAAAATCCTCAATTACAATGTAGTTGCCGATCTCGGCGCGGGGGAAGGCACACTCGCCCAACTACTCGCACCCAATGCCCGGAAAGTCATCGCGGTGGACAATGCCCCCAACATGGTCGAGTTTGGCAAAAAGCTGGCCAAAAAACACGGCCTGAAAAATCTCGAATACCGCCTTGGCGACATCGAATCTCCCCCCATTGATGACAACTCTGTTGATCTTGCCATCTTCTCTCAGGCCTTACATCACGCAGAACACCCACAAGCGGCACTCGATTCCGCCTTCAGGCTTCTCGCGCCGGGTGGAAAAGTCATCATCCTTGACCTGCTTCAGCATAGTTTTGATCAGGCACGTGAACTCTACGCTGATACCTGGCTTGGATTCTCCGAAGTCGAGCTCTTCAAGATGATGACGCGCGCAGGCTTCAAGGACATCGAAACCACGATTGTGGACAAGGAAAGTGAGCCCCCTCATTTTCAGACGCTGCTGGCTGTGGCTAGCAAATAGTAATTACACAGGCATGGCCACAAGGTTGCTCATCGTAATTTGCCTGGCGTTTAGCGCATGCGCCACCAAAGCGCCGGAAATATCTGGCAAAAAACCCTCCCCTTCTGATCTCACTAAGCCTGCAGGCGGCCCCAAACCACCTTTGGCCAGCTACACCGAAACACCTGAAACGACCACTGCCGACACCTCCATAGTTACTGAGCCCGTCTTGGCTCCTGGCTACTATTCGCTCAACTGGAGAGACGTGAGCATTTCAGCAGTTTGCTATGACGACCGGAAATTCCAGCTCAGGGTGGCCGATCAACCGGGTGGTTGCGGGTCCCTGTGGATGGACGCAAAGTCAGCAGCCAAGGCCTCTGAAGGCATCGCAGCCATCAATGGCGGCTTTTTCACCCCCGAGGGCAAGCCGCTTGGCATACTCGTTGAAGATGGCATCAAGCGCGGTCATATCAACAGCTCTTCATTGGGAGCAGGCTTTTACATCTCATCTACCGCCGGTAGCGCCATCCTCAGAAGAGGCTCAGGCCCATTAAAAGGTCCAACACTCCAGGCAAACCACCTTTTACAATCTGGCCCATTGCTTGTCGAAGAGGGCGCTGTAGTCGGCGGGCTCTCCAATGAAAGGATGCGCAGACGGAGCTTTCTCGCATGGAACGGCAAAAACCACTGGATCATGGGCCAGACGCGCCCGACAACACTCCACGCACTGGCAAAAGCCCTGCTCGATCTACCCATTGACGACTTTCACATAGTCACCGCCCTCAACCTCGATGGCGGCACATCGTCAGACTTTTGGGTGGGAGCAAAGATCCCCAACGGTAACAGGTCGCATCGGTCTGTGTTCAACAAGCCAGTGCGCAACTATCTGGTGCTCACAGCACGCTGACAGGCAGCACCATTTCCAGATACGCACCCTGCGCAGGAGGGTTCAGGTGGGAAAAATGGATGACGGATGCCTTGCGCACATGGATGCCGCCGCACTGCCCCCCAAGCAACCATTCCGCAAGATACTCAAAATCAGGGTTATGGCCCACGATGGCAACCCGGGAAAAATCCCGGTAACCCACCAGCTCCCCAACCGCCATTGCCGGGCGCATACCGCATGCAAGCCATGGCTCGATGGAGGGCGATGGTGCTCCGGATACTTCGCATAAAATATCCGCTGTCTGCCGGGCACGAACCAGCGGGCTTGCCAGTGTCAAATCCGGCACAAGATTGCTTTGCGATAAAAACTCTCCGACTTTTTTCGCCTGCTCTCTGCCTACCTCAGTCAGGGCGCGCTCTGCATCACTCAAGGCATGGGGCTCGGCCTTGGCATGGCGTATGATCAGCAGTTCCATATCAGGCAGGTATCTGCATCCTGCAAACTACATGGTCATGCCTCCATCACTGGCAATGACCTGACCGGTGATGTAGCGGGCCTCGGGACTGGCAAGGAAGAGCGTCAGGGCGGCAATGTCAGCAGGCGCCCCCATTTCCTTGAGGGGAATATTTCCGATGATCGCTTCCTTCTGATCGTCACTAAGCTCATCCGTCATATCCGTGACAATAAAGCCCGGAGCAATGGCATTGCAGGTCACCTTGCGCCCAGCCAGCTCCTTGGCCACGGATTTGGTAAAACCGATCAGACCCGCCTTACTCGCCGCATAGTTCACCTGGCCCGCATTCCCCATCAGGCCGATCACCGAACTCACATTGATAATCCGCGGGTCCTCGGCCTTCATCATGCTGCGTTGAAAAGCCTTCACGGTATTGAACGCCCCCTTGAGATTGGTATCCAGAACTGCGTCCCAGTCCTCGTCCTTCATCCGCATAAGCAGGCCATCGCGGGTTATGCCTGCGTTATTAACCAACACATTGACCGCACCAAAGTCCTCAACGATCTGCTTGCCCAGCTCCTGAACAGCCTCGTAGTCAGCGATATCGACAGGGTATGCCTTGGCACAATGAGCAAAATCAGCATTGATCGCGTCCGCAGCCGAGCCACAACTTCCGGGGCTTTGGCTCACCACCGCGACCTTGGCCCCTTCGGAGGCAAATGCCCGGGCAATTTCGAGCCCAATTCCCCGGCCTGCACCGGTAACCACTACAACTTTGTTTTCAAAACGTGCCATGCACATTCGTCCCATGATTTGGCTCACTTGCCAATCATGAAATAGAGTGCAGAATGCTCACCTCCAGAGATAGGATCGTTTTTCCTCGATGAGCTCCTTGCCACTGAACATTCTGATCCTCCAGGCAAGGACCCTGCCTTTGGTTCGGTAGGATTCGCCCGCCACACTGAATTCAACAAGCCCGCTGTTCTCACCCGCCGGCAATTCCTGACTCATGCTCAGAATCGTGGACCCGGTTGCGGCTTGACGATAATCCATCACGATCTTGCGGGAAGTCGCATGCAAAGCATCATGCTTCCATCTCACCGAATAATACTGGCCCAGGCGTTTTTCACGTTCCTCCATACTGACAGCGCCACGCATCCTGTACATTTGCTGCCCACGAACCATCGGCGCCTGCTGGATGTTTTCCACTTGAACAGAACGCAGGTGGAATTGCTTGACCTGCATCACGTCATCCGATGCACATGAAACCAGCAAAGGCAGCAAGCTCGAGACGCACAGCAAACCAATCCTGCTCGTACGAAAGATGATAAAGCCCTTCATTGCGTGGATTTAAAACCATGGAAAAAAAATGCCAATGTCGAAATTTCCAATTCGCCAGTAAGATGGTATTTCGCTAGCCTTGAAGCATGGACCTCACAATCGAGAAGCGCCTCCAGCAATTCATCCAGAGCAAGGGGCTGCGCAACACGCCCCAGCGTAATGCGATCGTTGACGCCATTTTCTCCTCTGATGAGCATTTCACCGCCGATGAACTCTGGGACCGGCTTCGCAAATCCGGATCTCCTGATGCCCATTCCTCCCGCGCGACCGTGTATCGCACCATTTCCCTGCTCGTGGAGGCAGGACTGCTGCACGAGATTGATCTCGGAGATGACCAGAAAACCTATGACCCCAATTTCGTCGACAGTCCGGCTCACAATCACCTGGTCTGCATTGACTGCGGCAAGGTCATTGAATTCGAAGACTCTCACATCCAGCTCATGAATGACTGCGCTGCGAGGCGCCTGGGTTTCAGGCCGGAGCGGCAAACCCTCAAGATCGAGGCCTGTTGCGAGAAACTCAGGCTACATGGCCGCTGTGAAAACCTCATCGAGGCCCGCATCCAGGGCAAACGCCTTCCTAGGAGGCGCTGACCAGAGATCATCACAAATATCTCAGTTTTACTGCAAGCTCCCTCCACATGCTAACGTTGGATGGTAGAGGCAGCTCAGTAAGCGTAATTGAGCCATGACCATTTTGAAACCGGGCTTCAGATGCGCCACCCTGGGAAGTCGCCAAAGTGCGCGCCAGCACCAAGGACCAGGAAGGTTTTTACAGCCCGGAGGAATTGCTCCAGGAACACCCATACAAGCAACAAGAGTTAACTTCGTTGCATTCTGGGGTTTGCAAAGCACGGCTTTGGCGCTAAAACCCCCGCATGTGGAAGGGACGTTTCGCTCAGGCTACCGCCGATCTCGTGCAGCAATATGGAGAATCCATCTCCTATGATTGGCGCTTGTACAAGCATGACATCGCAGGCTCCATTGCCCACGCGCGGGCCCAGCTCAAGGCGGGACTCCTCAATGACGAGGAATTCAGCGCCATAGAAAAAGGCCTCGAGGAGATCAGGGAAATCATCGAAGCGGGCAAATTCGAGTTTTCCATCGAACTCGAGGACATCCACATGAACATCGAGTCTGCACTCACGGCCCGGATTGGTCAGGCAGGCGCCAAGCTGCATACCGCCCGCTCACGCAATGATCAGGTGGCCACTGATACCCGGCTCTATTGCCGGGAGGAGATTGACCATATCACCATTCTTCTCACGGGGCTGCAGAAGGCACTCCTGGGTCAGGCAGGACAGCACGCTGGCTCCATCATTCCCGGTTACACTCACTTACAGAGGGGCCAGCCGGTAACCGTGGGCCACCACCTTCTCGCCTACGTGGAGATGCTTGAACGCGACAAGGCTCGCCTTGCGGACTGCCGCAAGCGGGTCAATGTCTGCCCACTTGGTTCTGGTGCCCTTGCAGGCTCAACGATCAATCTGGATCGTGAGCAAATTGCGGCCGAGCTCGGCTTTGACGGCGTCACCACCAACTCCATGGATGCCATCTCAGACCGGGACTACATGGCGGAGTTTCTCTTTGCCATGGCGCTTTGCGGCACTCATCTCTCGAGGCTTTCCGAGGACCTGATCCTCTGGTGCAGTAGCGAGTTCGGTTACGCAACCCTGTCTGACGCTCATACCACGGGCTCATCACTCATGCCCCAAAAGAAAAACCCCGACGTGTGCGAACT
>CAYXEC010000034.1:0-21462 GCA_964463855.1 uncultured Verrucomicrobiales bacterium
GTAATATGCAATCTATGAAAAAAATAATCCAAAGCCTGTCGTTGATGTCTTTTGTGGCATTATCCTCCCTTGCTCTGAGCTCATGTGCCGCCGGTGGCGGCTCGTCTGATTGTAGCAAGCCCTGTTCTGACAAGAAGTGCTGCTCTGCGGATCCAGCAGGAGGATGCTGCTCCAAGTAGTCAACTGATAAGCTGAAGGGATGGTGCCATGCCGATAGCCTCGGCGCTTGCCATCCTGTGTTACAACGCCTGTTGTTCTCTTAGGGAACATCAGGCGTTTTCTTTTTTATCCTTTCCATTGGCGGGAGGTGTCGTAATCAGTCTCCTGCACACGCAATGGTTCGGCTCATAGATCAGATAGAGGGATTGGGGGAGATCAAGGACTCCCTGCATTTGGCATTGGGGGTGTTTGACGGCCTGCACATTGGTCACCAGAAAGTCATCAGGACTGTTGTCGATGCTGCGCGTAATACAGGTGGTCTGGCTGGAGTGCTGACGTTCGAGCCCCATCCCATCAGGATTCTTGCTCCTGACATTGCCCCGCATAGGATTCTGGCATCCATCAATCACAAGCGAGATTTGCTGGGTAAACTGGGAGTCGACTTCATGGTTGTTGTGCGCTTCACAAGAGAATTTGCAGATTGTGAGGCAGAGACTTTTTTGTGCTCGCTCTTAGATCAGTGCCACAATCTCAGGACCATATCCATCGGTGAGGATTGGAAATTCGGTAAAAACAGACGAGGCGATGTTGCTCTTCTTGGGGAGATTGGAGCAAAGCATGGTGTCGAGGTTATCAGTAGCCCGGCAGTGATGATTGATGGTGAGAGAGTCAGCAGCACAAGGATCAGGCAGGCAATCCGTGATGGCAACATGAAAGCGGCTCATGCTATGCTGGGGAGGCCATACACAGTGCTTGGGGAGGTTGTCCAGGGGCGCCAGCTGGGCCGCCAGTGGGGATTTCCCACAGCCAATTTGAGGGTTTTCAATGAGCAACTTCCTGCCGATGGCGTCTGGTGTGTTATCGCCCGGCTGGCTGATGGCGGCGTTGTCAAAGGTGTGGGCAATTTGGGGGTAAGGCCCACGGTTGAAGGCGGCAAAGCCAAACGCATGCTGGAAGTGCATCTGCTGGATTTCGATCGGGATATCTATGGGGATACCATGGAAGTCGAGTTTCTGCATTACGTCAGAGCCGAACAGAAATTCGAATCCATTGACGGGCTGCGAGATCAAATTCAGCGCGATGTTGAGGCGTGCCGGGACTTTCATGTATCCGGGCAGGGCTGAGTTTTCTCCCTAAATGGCAGCATATCGGTTTGACCTTCGTCTCCAGCTGTGAATATTGCCTGCTCACTTATTTTATCTTATGAAATCACCAATCACCGTCTCAGTAACAGGTGCAGCTGGACAAATCGGCTATGCACTACTCTTCCGCATCGCATCAGGTTCGATGTTTGGCCCTGATCAGCCTGTAAACCTCCGCCTCATTGAAATTGAGCCCGGCATGAAAGCTCTTCAGGGAGTGATTATGGAGCTGGACGACTGCGCCTTTCCATTACTTAACGATGTGGTTGCTACCAGTGATCTCAATGAGGGCTTCAAGGGCTCCAACTGGGTGCTGCTCGTGGGGTCTGTTCCTCGTGGCCCAGGTATGGAGCGAGGCGACCTGCTCAAGGTCAATGGTGGTATTTTCACTGGCCAAGGTAAGGCAATTGCTGCGAGTGCCGCTGACGATGTCCGTGTGCTGGTGGTTGGCAACCCATGTAACACCAATGCACTCATTGCAATGAATAATGCCGAGGGTGTGCCCAATGACCGCTTCTTCGCCATGACTCGTCTCGACGAGAATCGCGCCAAGTCACAACTTGCTGCCAAGGCTGGTGTGCACAACAGTGACGTTACCAATATGTGTATTTGGGGTAATCATTCGGCTACCCAGTATCCTGACTACACCAATGCCAGAATCAAGGGCAAGCCGGTCACTGATGCCATCAGTGATACAGAATGGCTTCAGGGTGAGTTTATCTCCACAGTGCAGCAGCGTGGGGCTGCCATCATCGCTGCACGCGGAGCCTCTTCTGCTGCGTCTGCTGCAAATGGAGTGGTAGATACAGTGCGCAGTCTGACAACCCCGACCCCTGAGGGTGACTGGACAAGTGTTTGTGTTTGCTCCGATGGCTCATACGGCATTGACGCTGGTTTGATCGCCTCCATGCCGATTCGTGTCGATGCAGACGGCCGCTGGGATGTTGTGCCCGGTGTCGAACTCGATGATTTTTCCAAGGGAAAGCTCGAAGCCACTATTCAAGAGCTGCGTGAGGAGAGGGATGCGGTTGCAGACCTGCTCTAGGCGCACAACGAATTTTACAAGCGGGGTTTGCTTATTTTGCAGGCCCCGTTTTTTTGTGCCCGCCTAAAGCAGAGCTATTACTCGATGTGGATAATGTCCACCGGGCAACCCTCTTCAGCGCGTTGGAGATCCTCGAGGTCCTCATCAAAACCGTCAGCAAGCTGGAAGACGCCTTGCTGCCGGGAGTGGAGCAATTGCGCCAGCCCGTCCTCATCCATCTGGAAATACTGTGGAGCAACATCAGCGCAGAGCTTGCACCCGATGCACTCCGGTTTTTTGTGTCGGATTTTTAACACGCCGTGATCTGCTTTGATTGAACCCACTCACGAAAGCTCAGGCATCGACCACCTTGTAGAGCTTGTCATTGGTACGTATCTTGCCATCCACCCGGAGAGTCAGGGTCTGGCCGTTTTGACAAAGATTGGCATCTGTCATCTCGCCATTGTCCTGCAATACCCGCATTTGATCCACTTTGCCCTCGATGACTCCGGTAGCGTTACCGATAACGAGGATGTCGTCACCTTTTTTGAGTGAGGTGGCTGAAGAGCGCACTTCGATCACGCCGGCTTTGCGGTAGGCGTGGGCTATGCTCCCCACCAGCACTTTGCGCCGTTTGGATTTGTTGCCGTAATCTGCTGACCAACCCTGCTCCCGACCAAGATAATAACCGCTGGAAAGTCCGCGGTTATAGACGGATTCGAGTTCACCATAGACTGATTGCACAAAGTCTTTGTTGAATTGACCTGCGTGAACAGCGTCGATGGCCTTGCGGTAGGCGCGTGTGACCGTCGCCACATACTCCGGACTACGGCCGCGGCCCTCAATCTTAAGCACCTTGATGCCTGCTGCGAGAAACTCGTCCATGAAGTCGAGTGTCGCGATGTCATTGGGGCTCATCACAAAGTTGTTATCTATTTTGAGTTGTTTGCCTGTTTCAGTATCAGTCACCGTGTATTCTTTTCGGCAATTTTGCTCACAGGCACCACGGTTAGCGGAGGCATTGGAGGTAAAAAGACTCATGCCGCATCTTCCTGAGACTGCGATGCACAGTGCTCCATGGGCAAAAGCCTCAATTTCCATCTCCCGACCGTATCGTCCGACCAGTCCGTTGGCCTTGATCTTCTCATGGATCGATTTGATCATTTTGAGGTTGAGCTCACGCGCCAGCACAACACGGTCACAGTATGGCGCATAAAATTTGACTGATTCGTAATTGGAGAGAGAAAGCTGAGTCGATAAGTGAACCTCCAGACCGAGTTCATTGGCCATTTGCATGGCGGCCATATCTGAGAGTATAACAGCGTCGACATTATGATCTTTGGCTGTTTCAAGCATTTTTCGGGCAAGGCCGAGGTCATGCTCGTAGAGCAGGGTATTGAGTGTTAGGCAACCCTTGACACCGGCGCTATGCAGGCGAGTCATGATTTCCTTCAGGTCAGGCACATTGAAGGATCTTCTTGCTCTGGCACGCATGTTGAGCTGGGCGAGGCCGAAGTATACTGCGTCTGCGCCGTTATCGATCGCTGCCTGCAGCGAGGGGAAACATCCTGCGGGAGCAAGCAGCTCGGTATCAAGAAGCGGGTTTTTTTGCGGGTCTGGGCAATTCATGGCGCGATGGGGCTCGTTGGTGATGAAAACGATCAATGCCGTCGTAGGTGCTATGTGAATAAGCCATCTCTGAAAAGTATATTGTGACAAAGAATCCGGCATAATGCTTGCCTGTGTCCATCGAGCCAAGTATTGATTTTGTTGTGAAATTCGCATTGCTGCCGCTCATTCTGGTCATCTTGGCTGGCGAGTTGGTCTGCGCGCACGGGACGAGGGTTGCTACCGTCGATGTCGGAAAGATCTTTAGCCATTGGGATTTCACCATCAGGTTTGAGGATGAAATACAGGCTTCGCGGGAAACTCTTGAGGGTAAAAACCAAGAGCGTGCTGTTTCGATAAAAAAGCTCATCGAAAAACGGGAAGGGATGGCAAAAAAATACCAGGATCACAAAGAAACATTGAGCGTTGAGGAGCGAGAGCGCATGGATAATGCCTATAAAGGGCTGGGTCTTGAATTGAAAGCGCTTGAGCAAGACCGTAAGGATTATGTGGCTCGGGAGAGCCAGAAGTTGTCTGAGCTGCAATCCAGGACTTCAAAATTCATCCTGGAGCGCATTACGGAGACAATTAGCGCTTATGCCAGACAGCACGATTATGATATGGTCATCGAGTCGGAGGGGCGAACCACACGCAACCTGCCTTTTTTCCTTCATCTTGAGGGGGCTGTTGATATCACAGAGAAAATCATCACCCAGCTAAATGCCAGCGATCACAGTATGCCCGTGGAATAAATGCCTATGAAACTTACCATACAAGAGCTCGTTGAGTTGACTGGGGGCAAGTTGGTTCACTCCGGAAACAGCGCCGAAGTTGGTGGCATGGCGGCATTGAATGAGGCAGGGAAAAATGATGTCTCCTTCCTCGGCAACGACAAATACCACCAGGATTATATCAATACCAAGGCAGCTGTAGTATTGATACCCCGGAAGCTAGCATCAGGGGGGTCGCCTGATGGAGCAGTCTGCCTCATTGAGGTTGAAAACCCGTCCTTGGCTTTTGCACTGGTGGTTAAGCATTTTGTAGCAGCAGCGCGCGATTTTTCCCCGGGAATTGATCCTACAGCCATTGTTGCTGACAATGTGACGCTAAATGCGTGCAAGGTGTCCATCAAGGCGGGTGCGATCATAGAACCGGGAGCATCCATTGGTGAGGGAACCGAGGTGGGTCCCGGGGTGGTCATTGGGGCCGGAGTTCAAATCGGCAAGGACTGCCTGCTTCATGCCAATGTCACGGTGCGTGAGCTATGCGTTATTGGCGACCGAGTCATTCTTCAGCCAGGATGCGTCATCGGATCGGATGGTTACGGTTATGAGCTTGTTGATGGAAGACACGAAAAAGTCGATCAGGTAGGTATTGTGGTTCTGGAAGATGATGTGGAAGTCGGCGCCAATACTACAATTGACCGTGCCAGGTTTGGCAAAACAGTCATTGGTGAGGGTAGTAAAATTGATAACCTCGTCCAGATTGCCCATAACGTCCGGGTTGGCAAACACTGTCTTGTCGTTTCCCAGTCCGGAATAGCAGGTAGTAGTTCTCTAGGGGATTACGTGACCCTTGCCGCTCAGGCAGGTGTGGCTGGGCATATCCAAATTCATGATCGTGCCGTTCTGGCAGCTCGGTCAGCAGCGTTCAAGGATCTGGAGGGGGGTATCGTTTACAAAGGCATGCCTGCCAGACCGCTGCGCGAGGAGCAAAAAAAGCTCGCCTATGTGGCCCGTCTTCCCAAGCTGGCTCAGGAGTTGAAGGATTTGCGTCAGCGCATTGATGAACTTGAGTCCGGAAGAAATAGCTGAAAAATATTTTAACCTGCCACTTACCCAACCATGGACATACAAATCGCGACTCTCTGTGACTTTGCCGCAGACTACAATGGCAAGCTCGTCATCTCTGGAACCATCGATGTCCTGGCTGCACCCGCCTTGCCTGTTGTTCAGCCTCATTGTTGCCTTGTTTTACGCCTTTGCATTACTCCTGATGACAACGGCACGAACAAGTTCACGGTCAATATTATTGACGGGGATGGCAATTCGATTGACGCCAAGATGCCGATCAAGGCTGAGATGCCCGTGGATTTACCTGATCAAGTACCCTTTCTTCATCGCAACCTCATATTGAATTTACAGGGTCTGAAGTTTGCCAAAACAGGCGTCTATTTCATTGATGTCTGCATCGATAATGATCTCATTCAGCGCCTGCCATTGCGTGTGGTGCAGGTTGATAAGAAAAAGCAGAAGAAGCCGCCCAGTATTTAAAGCGTATTTTCATGGCTTCTGACCGGTTATATCAGTGCGCTCTCATCACCGGTGCCTCATCCGGTATCGGTGCAGAGTTTGCCCGCCAATTAGCTCCTAATGCCAATGAGCTGGTTCTGGTGGCCCGCCGTCTTGACCGGCTCCACTCTCTGGCTTCTGAAATAGAGGCTCAAGTGCCCGAAATCGGGATCCATTGCCTGCAGGCGGATTTGACCCACAGCAATGATTTCGATGATTTTTTGAGCTCGATAGAATCCCTGGGTCTGGAACCGGACCTCATCATCAACAACGCGGGCATGGGTGATTATGGGGAGTTCAAATCATCTGATTGGGCAAAGACCCGGACGATGATTCGGCTCAACATGGAAGTCTTGACCCGTGTGACGCATAGTTTTCTACCGGGCATGATCAATCGCCAGTCGGGAAATATCATCAATGTGAGCTCGCTGGCAAGCATACTTCCCATTCCCGACTTTGCCGTTTACGCCGCTACAAAGGCCTACGTTACCAGTTTTTCGGAGGCGCTGCGCATTGAGCTTGCAGATCAGGGTATCAAAGTCATGGCGCTCTGCCCGGGACCTGTTCATACAGGGTTTGGTGAGGTGGCACAACGGGGTGAAGTTTCCAATGTGACACCCGGTGGCGAGTCTGTTTATGTGGATTGCAAACAGGTGGTCGCGGAGGCGATAGGTGCTTTGCACAAGGGCAAGGCGCGGCACTATCCTGGAAAAATAATAGGCCTGATGGCCACCTTGATTCACCTTCTTCCGGTAGCTTTCATTCGCAGGATCATGCACCGAAGGCCTCGGAGGAAATCTTCTTCATAAATACTCTGTCTTCCCATGAAAATCCGTATTTTATTCATTGCCGGCAAGCTGTTCGCATTAATGGGCCCGTTGGCTTTTTGCCCGTCGTGCAAGGAATTGCCAAGCCCTGCGGAGTCTCTTGCCATGGATGCTGTGGCGGAGCATCTTTTCGAAGAGTTTCATACACTCTATTCTCCTGATTGCCTTGTGCCGGTTGGCGCCACAGTTGCCACCAAGGAAGTCAGGAATATTGCCAACGCTTCCATGGAGATCAGTGTTCAAGATCAACCACTCAAAGGGGTGATGAGCAAGCGCTATGAACATGCCTACCTGAGTAAGTATCTCAGTGATACCATCATCAGGACACAATATCAGGTCGATCAAGTTTCCGGGCGTGCGATTATCAATGGCAAGCCAGCTCCCCAACCAAACGAAACATTGTCATTGCATGATAAAACCATCATTTTCAAGAGTTCTGTAGACGGCTGGAAGGGATCATTGAAAGACGCTGAGCCCACGCCAGAGCAGATGCAGCGTATTGAGGATTTAGCCCGCCAAATCAACGCAACCAATCACAGGGTGATCTTTGGTGAAATTCCACGCAAGGTAGGGGATTCCTGGGATATAGAAGCACCAAAACTTCAGTTTTATATGGGGAGCCTCAGAGAAATGCAGGGAGTTCTTAAAGTTCAATTTCAATCACTGCGTAAGTATCAAGGCCATGACTGCGCGGTTATCGTAACAAGATTCAACCTCATTGGTGAGGAGCCCGAGGGTATGGAGATGCAGCTTACTGGAAGGGCTGTAACACTCATTGCACTTGATTGCCTGTTGCCCTTGAGTGTGGAGATGGCAGGGCAAATCATGATGGATAATCCGATCATGGAGGGCAGGGGGAGGATGCGTGTGAAAGGTGCCATAGAGGTCAGCAGGGAAAGCACCCTCAAAGTCCCAGAGAAGCCTTAAGTGGTCTGCGATCTTGGCATCAGGCTGATCAAAGTGGCATTGCATAAGTGTTGCAGCGGTTGTGCCAGCCAGCACGCCATCTTTTTTCACCTCGTGATGGCGGGGAGTTTTTAATACGCCTGTCCAGACATCGTTTGGCTGCGGCTGCAAATTCAGCTGCGGCTGCTGGACCGTGGGAAACAGGGCCCATGTCCATCAGTACCCACATCAGGCCCCAGCCTTCGCCATTGTATTGCTCTGTAGGGTTGGTTCCATCTCCCTTGAAGTTGACGTAATCGATGAGCGCGTAGACACCATTGGCGGTGGATGCCACTTTTTGATAATTGGATTGAATACGGTTGCGCTGGTGCACGGGTGCTGAGCTCATGATATTAGGCAGGGCCTGCCGGCTTGTTTGTATGATGAAGTCCGTTTGCAGCGCGATGTGATTTGCCAGCCATTGACGCAGGGAGGTGAGCCTCGGGCCATTGAAGTCACGCGTGAAGGAGGCCTTGTCAGGCCATGGACAGTGTCTGGATTCTAAAATCCAGCTCGGCAGGGCTTGGTCGCCACATCTTCTGGCATAGGAGACGAAGAGTGGAAATGACTCCGTCCAAGGACCGCGGAAGTCGCGAGGATACCATATGAAATGGCCGATTCCCATCGATGGGAATTCCTCGCCATCATTCCAATGGGTGAGCCCGGAAACTGACCTTCCGGATTCGTTTTGCCAGATTTTGTTGCCTATTTTGTGCCTGGCTGCGGTAGAGAGTTGAATCCCGTCGGATGTTTTCTGCGGATGGGCTCCTGTTGTCGTAAAAGAGCTGGCAGAAGATGTGCCTGAGCATCCTTGCAATGCAATGGAGATGAGGCTGAGCGCAACAAGAGTAACAGCGGGATATGCTTGCATCATGTGGAAATCATACGCTCTAATGTCCTCACTCCAAGGAGAAGTTCATGCCTATTATTCTAAAGTATCTGATCACCGCCGGATTGGTGGTTTTGATTTCGGAAGTTGCTCGCCGCAGTGACAAACTGGGAGCGCTGATAGCCGCGCTGCCAATGGTGACAGTGCTCGCAATGACATGGATGTTTTTTGAGATAAAGGGTCCGCAACAGACTGAGAAAATAGCCAATCATGCATGGTATACATTCTGGTATGTTATTCCAACCATGCCCATGTTCCTGCTCATGCCATGGATGCTGCGCAAAGGTATTCACTATGGATGGTCTTTGCTGGCCGGTTGTGTGGTGACCGCAATCCTGTTCGTCCTCACGGCTTGGGTCATGAAGCGCTTTGGCGTTGAACTGATGTGATTGCCCGCTGGCAATTAGGGGACAATCTTCACCGGCGTGCCCCGCTTGACCTTGGAATAGACCGTGGCAACGACTCTCCAGTAGATACGAATGCAGCCATGGGACGCTGGCCGGCGAGGAACACGTCCTTTGTGCATGCCGACACCATCCCAGGTGATGCGCATCCAGTAGGGCATCTCGGCACCCACATATTTACCGCCCGGTGGCACTGGGTCTTTGCGGCTGTCTGCATCATCGTTGATCAACACTCCATCTGCATCATAGATTTTTCCGTAGGTGGCTGAGTGCTTGCCTGACTTGACTTTTTCCAGGATCTGAAAGTCCCCGCTGGGGGTCGGGAAAGCCGCGCGGCCGGTGGCCACGGGGTAATCCATGGCCAATTTTGAGCCGTTCATCAGATAGCCACGCTGCTCTGATAAATCGATTCTAATGCTGGAATTTGACTCATTGGTTTGTGCAAGGACATCCTTGTCAATCCAGATGCTGTAGTTTCTGGGGTAGCCCTTCTTGGCACGAAAGTGCTGATAGGTGCCCGGCTCATAGGGGTTCACATGCATCGCCTTGTAAGCCTCTTGCTGCAAACCATTCGGGCTGGCAGGGCCAGCGCAATGACTGCAGAGCATGGCAACTATGGCAGTCCAAAATAGGTGTTTCAGGAGGGTCATGTCGTGTGAGAGTGGTGAATGCAGTTATGACTAAGTATAAGGCTCTATGAGCCAATGCAAGCATCTATGGCACGAGAGCAATCGTGGAGCGGATGATGTCATCTGCCTCTGGATTCTTGCATCCTAATATCGTCTCCACTGGACGTACGCAGTATATCCGTATGTGAAAAACACTTGAATCATAGGCTCGCATTTTTCAGATCGATCTGCCATGCATAGAAGCGATGAGCGGCCATCAACAGCATGCAATCCCCACGCGCAGAAACTGGGCCTCTTTTTACAGCTTGCTCGTCCTGCAGACGCAGAACGCCTTCAATGACAAGGCAGCCCAGTTTTTACTCATCCCATTGGGAGGTTTTCTGTTAAGCACGGGTAGCAGCGTCTTTGTTGCCGGTGGCCTTGAATACATCCTTGGCGCGTTGATCGTCCTGCCTTTTATTCTGCTCGCTCCGGTTGCAGGGTGGCTCTCGGACCGCTACAGCAAGACTTATGTTATTCGTGGAGCCATTTTCATGCAGTTTGCTGTGTTCCTTTGCATACTGCTCGCAGTTCATTACAAAAGCCTGTGGCTGGCAGTCTTCGGTTTTTTTCTGCTCTCGGTGGAGTCTGTCATCCTGAGTCCTGCCAAAAGAGGTATCGTGAAAGAATTGGTGGGGCATGGAAGGTTGGGATATGCAAGTGGTGTGATGGAGATGTCGGTAGTGCTCGCCGTATGTGCCGGCCAAATCCTTTCAAGCAAGTGGTTCGATCTCAATTTGGTTGAGCTCGAGGCGGCAAATGCAGGCGTAAGCTCCAATGGTTGGAAGGCTGCATTTATTCCGCTTTCACTCATCACATTGACCACCATACCCACTATTCTGCTTTCCTACGGTATTGAGAAAATTCCCGCCATGGGTAAAAGAAAGTTTGAGAAGAGAATTTTATGGGAGCATTTTGCGCAACTCAAGGACCTGTGGGTTGACCGCAAGATAAGGTTCAGCGCATCAGGAGTGGCTTTTTTCTGGGGTTTCGCGGGTTTTCTTAATCTCGCGGCTATTCAAATGGGCAAGGATACCTCCGGTGGCGGTGTGGGATTTGGCAATGACATCGCCTGGCTGATGCTCGCAGCGAGTGGAGGCATCACTGGCGGAGGTGTCATTAGCTCAATTATTTGCAGAAAAAGAATCGAGCTGGCTCTGGTGCCGGTGGGAGGTTTTCTTATGGCACTGGGCTCAGTGGCACTGGCAATGACTACGATAGAATCATCCTGGATAAAAGTCTGGATTGCTGTTGCAGGGGCCGGGGGTGCCACTTTGCTCGTTCCATTGAATGCATACTTGCAAGACGTATGTCCGCCACACAAACGGGGCCGCATTATCGCTGGGGTCAACCTTCTCGACTGCATTGCGGGATTGCTCGCAGTGCTTACGCAGGCACTCATGGCAAAATATGCATTGCCCTACAGTTTTCAGTTTGCAGCACTTGCCATAGTCTCGCTCATCGCAACTGCTTATGCAGCGAGGCTACTGCCCAGAAACATCATGAGGATGATCATTCCCGGTCCGGGAAAAGGCTAATGCATTGGTGGTGTGCACTCGAGAAGGTGACGGTTGTTACGTTGATCCAGAAACGGATGCCCGCCAGAACGCTCCGGGCTCAGCCTCATTGCGAGGGCGGGGCTTGGGTAATCACGTTAAAGCTCCCGTGCGAGGTCTGAGGCAAGTTGTTTGAAATCGCTATCAGGTCCGACAGGGTAGGGAGTAAGCCAGCTTTCCTTGCCGAACCATGTGCGCTGCCTCTTGGCGTATTGTCTGGTTGCGGCAGCTATTTGATCCTTGCAATCATCGAGAGTGATGGAGCCCTTTAAATAGGATTTGATTTGCGTGACACCAATGGCTTTTCCACATGTGCTGGAAGCATCTTCAAGTGCGGACACTTCATCAATCGCGCCTTTTTGCATCATTGTTTCCACGCGCTGGTTAATCCGTTGCCTTAGGAGCTCTCGATCCCATTGAAGGTAGATGCCGCGGAGGTTTTTCCCGATCAAACCACTCTTCCGCTTCCAGTCACTTTTGAGCTCCGACATTTTTCTCCCGCTGAGAATACAGATTTCCAAAGCCCTGATCACATAACGCCGGTTTTTCAGGTTTGTGTGTGAGGCTCCTTCCGGATCCAGCTCCTTGAGACGAGCAACCAGGGAATCATCACTTTCCCTGTCGAGTTCTGCTCTCAGGTTTTCATCACCAGAGGGAACAGGAGACGGCCCGTGGCTTAGAAACTTCAGGTAAAGACCGCAACCACCTGTGATAATGGGGATACTGCCCCGAGACTCAATGTCTGCGATGGTATCAAGCGCCATTTCACGAAAGCGCATGGCATCACAAAGCTCAACGGGAGAGAGAATCCCGTATAGATGATGCGGCACCTGGGCTAATTCCGTGGTGTTAGGCGCGGCTGAAATGACTTCCAGGCCCCGGTAGAGCTGGTAGGCATCCGCGTTGACAATTTCCCCATTCAGGATGCGAGCCAACTCGATGGCAAGAGACGACTTGCCCGAGGCGGTCGGCCCACATACATAAATCGGCTTCGCCATGTTTTAAATTACTGCTCGGTTTGCAGAGAAAACCCGCCAGGAGATCAACTCGCAAGCGGGTCCTGATTTTATTTTTGTTGAAGCCTCATCAGTCGGCCGAGCTCACGGACACTTCTGCGTCCTCGGGCTCATCAACTGGCTTTGAGCTGGCCCCGTTGACAATCATGTTGCGCCCCATGAAGGGTTGGTCGTGGAGCACTTCGACTGCACTCTGGGCCTCGTCAAGGTTAAGCATCTCGATGAAGCCGTAGCCTCTTGAGCGATGCGTGTGACGATTGTAGATAATCTCCACGCTTTTAACCGTGCCGACCCCTTTGAACAGTTCTTCCAAATCATGCTCTGTGGCATCATACGACAGATTGCCTAAATACAGGCGGGGCGTTTCCACAGGGAAATCCTTGCCCTTGTCGCCGGCTCCGCGGCCTTTTGCTGCGACGGGGCCGCTGGATTGATTCTTCCTCTCAGGCTGCCCCTTGCCGCGCGCATTGCGGACGTTTGACTTGGGAGCGGCTTTTGCTTTTTCAGTCGCCGGCCTCCTCCGTGGAGGTCTGGTCGGGGATTTATATAAACCGAGGAATTTAAGGATTTTCTCCCACAGTGTCAGCGGGACGACCTTGGGCTGGCGACTACGCTGGCCTCTGTTGCCCCCCTGGCTACTGCGGCTTGATTCACCCTGAGCGTTGCGGGGCCTGTTATGGCTTCTGTTACGGTTTCTGTTTCTGTTGCGATTGTTGCCGCCTTGGCGGCCCTGACCCCCGCTTTTCCGGGAGTTGCTGTTGTTTTCTTGAGACATGGTTATAAGTCGTTTTGGATTGTTTGGAGCGCAATGACATGACGTCTGAGCAATGAGTGACTGCAAGTGGCCAATAGCCTGATTTTGCAGCCTCGTATGTGAAGCCGAACGTTTCCCTGATGGGTTTCGGCTTGAGTGTCATGATTTGCGCACCAGCCCTACATGGGCCGGATTGTTTGTTTGTCAGTGTTTTCAGAGCTGTCATCAAAGATCTGATCAGCTTTTTAGTAAGGTGAGCGTGTATACACTTCCTTCCAGCCCGTGCAATCAATGCCGGGCTTTGTGAGGTGAGGACAGTGATGATAGGTAATACGTGCATCAAAATTACTGACGACCCACTTTATGCCTTGCGGCAGATTTTACAAGGACGTATTCCAAAGTTGTCAGACGCCCACTTGTGGGTATGTTGAGCGCGCATCGTTGATCAAGCATCCTATGAAGTTATTTAAGCCACTTGCCACATCCTTACTGGCTCTCTTTGCCCCCTGTGTTCAGGCATCCGAGAGCTACATTGCACTGGAATCCAATTCCGGGCGCGTGCTGCTGGCCTATAACAGCGAGAAAAAGCGCCCCGTAGCCGGGCTTACAAAAATAGTAACCGCCAGAGTGGCCCTGGATTGGGCAAGTCTCTCCGGAACCAGTCTCTCCACCTATATCACAGTGCCTGCAAGTGCATCCCAACTGACAGGCTTCAACCCCATGCAGCTCATACCTGGTGACAGAATCCAGTTTCGGGATGCGCTTTATGCTGCGCTGCTTGGCTCTGACAGCATTGCCGCGCATACCCTTTGCATCCATGTCGGTCAGGAACTTCTCAGAAAACGCCAAACGCCGGGTGATCCGCAAAAGGCGTTCGTTCAAGAGATGAACCTGTTGGCGAAATCACTCGAGATGCAGCGCACGCGCTTCATGAATGCCCACGGGCTAGATGCTCACAGCCGGCGGGCATATTCGACGGCATCAGACATTGCACGCATCAGTGTCCATGTGATGCGGGATGTAGGCTTTGGCTTCTATGTCAAGCAGCCGACCCGCATGGTGGCGATCCTCAATACAGCAGGCGAGAAACGCTCCTATGTAATCAAGAACAGCAATCCGCTACTGGGAGAGCTGGGCATCAATGGTATCAAGGCAGACATGAGTGCAAGCGCTGGCGAGTGCATTAGTCTTAATGCACACCGCAGTCCCGTGGTTCGCAAAATTGACGATACTCGCTCGCAAATCAGAAAGCGTGATCTTGTCGTGGTTGTTCTTGGCAGTCATGACAGACAAGCTCGGGCAAAGCAGTTGATTGCTGAAGCCTGGCCGCTATATGATCAGTGGGCCAGAGATGGGTTTGTGGTATCTCCAAAACGTCGGGAGCTGCTTCATGTTCCCCGCCTTCAGTAGTGTAGGCCAGATGCCAAAGCATGGTATTGATAGATCTGAAAGCATCAGCTTGGTTCGTCATCGGTGAGGTGCCCTCAATAGACAGTAAATTTTGATATGAAAATAGGGGTTTTAAACAGCGGGGGAGACTGCCCGGGATTGAATGCGGTGATCAACGGAGTTGTGGGCGCTGCCGACAGATTGGGTTGGGAGGTGTATGGCTTTATCGATGGCTTTGAGGGCCTCTTGCCCAAGGGGGGCGATTACATCAAGCTTACCCCTAACGACACAATTGGTATCGCCAAATTGGGGGGCACAATTCTCGGGACTACCAACAAAGGTCATTTTGCAGCCAAGGTAGGTGAGGGTAATGTGGTCAAAATCCCCAAGGATATCATCGAATCGGCGCGAGATAACGTCAACGCCCTGGGTATCGAGGCAATCATTGTGATCGGAGGTGACGGCTCCCTGACCACGGCTCTGCAGATGAACCAGGAGGGATTCAATGTAGTCGGCGTGCCAAAGACCATTGACAATGACTTGCAGGCTACCGCCATGACCTTTGGTTTTGATAGTGCTGTCACCTCAGTGGTGGATGCCCTTGACCGCTTGCAAACAACCGGGCAAAGCCACAAGCGCGTGATGGTCCTTGAGGTGATGGGACGTCATGCCGGCTGGATAGCCCTCTGGGGAGGTATTGCAGGAGGGGCGCATGCGATTCTCATCCCTGAAATCGACTTTGATATTGATCAGGTGGCGGAATTTATCAACGAGCGCGAGGCTGAGGGCAAACGAAGCTCCCTGGTCGTGGTTGCTGAGGGGGCTCGTATTTCGGGTGGTGAATTGATCACCAAGAGCCAAAACGGTGCTTGCGAGGTGACTTTGGGAGGTGTGGGCGATATCGTCGCTGAGCAACTTAGCCTTAAAACAGGCAAGGAGACACGTTCATGTGTTCTGGGGCACCTTCAGCGAGGAGGTTCGCCGACGGCGATCGACCGGATTTTAGGAGCTCGCTTTGGTGTCAAGGCGGTCAAGCTGATCGAGGCAGGCAAATATGGCCGCATGGTGAGCTACGAGGCCTATCATGTGGGCTCGGTACCCATTGAGCAGGCCGTTCACAAACTTCGCCTCGTTGACCCCAAAGGGGAAATGGTTGAGACTGCACGCGCCCTAGGTATTTGTCTAGGCGACTGAGTGATTTTATGTCATGGATAACTCCACATGAAGGATCCGCTACTTACATTACTACAAACAAAAGCGCGCTATTCCAATAAGGAGCTGGCCGAGGCCTTGAATTTATCCGCCGATGAGGTTGAGGCTCGTATCAATGCTTGGGAGCAGGACGGTACTATCCTTGGTTATCAGGCTGTGGTTGATGAGGACAAGGCAGGCGAGCCCGGTGTAACGGCATTTATTGAGGTGACTGTCACCCCTGAGCGCGGTGGTGGATTTGACAGGTTGGCAATGCGTATTGCCCGTTTTGATCAAGTGGTCTCGTGTTATCTTGCCAGTGGTGGATATGATCTCATGGTTGTCGCAGCAGGCAAGGACTTGAGGGAGGTTGCCAGCTTTGTTTCGCAGAAGCTCAGTACTCTTGAGGGTGTGCTCTCCACGGCAACGCATTTTCGCCTGAAAGCCTATAAGGAAAAGGGCTTCATCTTTGAGGCCGAAGAGGCTGATGAAAGGCTGCCAGTAAGCCCATAACTACTTCCTAAGATGGATTATGCTGGCAAAATATCCCGTCAGGTGGCGGGTATAGCGAGATCGGGCATTCGCGATTTTTTCGAGCTCGTACAGGGTCGTGATGATGTCATCTCACTAGGTGTGGGCGAGCCGGACTTTGCCACGCCATGGCACATCCGCGAGGCGGCCATCTATTCCCTGGAAAAGGGTCATACCAGCTACACCTCAAATCTCGGCCTTATCAGTCTGCGTAGGGAGATTAGTCGCTACGTCAGTGACTTTTTTCATGTGGATTATGATCCTTCCTCCGAGGTGCTTATCACAGTAGGGGTCTCTGAGGCCATCGATCTGGCGCTCCGTGCCCTGCTCAACCCAGGTGACGAGGTCATCTACCACACTCCCTGCTACGTGTCCTATCTGCCCAGTATCACACTGGCATATGGTGTGGGAGTTGAGGTGCCGACTACCAAAAGAGACGATTTTGCGCTCAAGGCAGAAATGCTCGAGGCTGCCATCACGCCCAAAACAAGGGTTTTGATGCTTAATTTTCCGACTAACCCGACGGGCGCTGTGATGCCCGCCGATGAGCTCAAAAAAATTGCGGAGCTCTCCATCAAGCATGATATCATCGTCATTACGGACGAAATCTACTCGGAGCTTCGCTACGACGATGAAGAGCACCTTTCGATAGCCTCGCTCCCCGGCATGAAGGAGCGCACCATACTGCTACATGGATTTTCAAAAGCCTATTCGATGACTGGCTTTCGCCTGGGTTATGCCTGTGCGCCAGCGCCCTTGATTGAGGCAATGATGAAAATCCACCAGTATGCCATGCTTTGCGCGCCTATCACAAGCCAGGCAGCCGCCCTTGAAGCACTGCAGAATGGCGATGCTGCCATGAACGAGATGCGGGAAAGCTACCACCACCGCCGTGATTTCATCGTGATGCGCCTCAATGAAATGGGTATTGATTGTCACGCTCCGGGTGGAGCCTTCTATGTGTTTCCCGATATCCGCCAGACCGGACTTTCCAGCAAGGATTTTGCGTTCAAGCTCCTCGAGGCGGAAGATGTAGCCGCAGTACCTGGTGATGCCTTCGGAGCTGCAGGGGAGGGTTTCCTGCGTTGTTGCTATGCAACATCCTTTGAAGAGCTGAAAGTCGCAATGAACCGGATGGAGCGCTTTGTCGGCTCCCTTTGATCTGGATGCAATCATGAGCTTCCTGAAAGACCTGAGAAATGACCGCACCAGAGCCCATGTGGTGCCATTGGCTGTTTTCATGGTTTTGCTCGCCCCGTTCCAGCTCACTGGCTGGCTCAAATGGGAGCACCCCGACGCCCCTTGGTGGCAACATCATCCTGAACAGTGGCAATATCCACTTCAGTCATTGATTGTCATTTCTTTACTTTTATTTTTCCGTAAAAACTATGAATTGAAATGGTCGCTAAAACCGGTCGTTTTCGGGGCATTTATGGGCGCCGTGGGCATTGGATTCTGGATACTGCCGACGCAGATCCACAGCTGGCTTGAGCTGGAAGGAAAACAGGAGGGGGTGCTCAAATGGCTGGGGGTTATGCCCCGGCAGGACGGCTTTAACCCCCAGGATCTGGCCGATAAATTTGGCGGGCACCAAGGCGCCTATTGGTTCTCTCTGATTATGCGCTTTTTCAGGGCTGTGGTGGTCGTTGCCCTCGTGGAGGAAATCTTCTGGCGGGGGTTTTTGATGCGATTCTTGCTGGATCGTGACCGCGACTATTGGAAAGTTCCATTTGGTAAGCCGGCCTGGATATCCTACATCGTGGTGACTTTGGCATTCATGCTGATTCATCAGCCCGTGGACTACCTTGGTGCGTTGATATTCGGCTCACTCATGTATTGGGTGGCTTTGCGCAGCAAAAGCCTGCTCGCCTGTGTGGTGATGCACGGTGTCGCGAATCTGCTCATGGGCTGGTATGCCCTCGAAACTGGAAAATTTGGCCTCTGGTAACGCTTGCTGACTTCTCATCGGGTAGCGATTGCAAATATGGCAAATTTCTGATCATCTTCATTTACATCAGCGCACGACGGCTGTTCATTGCTTTTGTCACTCATATGAAGATTGGTATCGCCCAGATTAATGCCGTCGTAGGGGATTTTCCTGGAAACGCCAAGCGCATCCTTTCCTCCTATAGGGAATGCATTGAGAAGGGGGCCGAACTGGTCGTGACCCCTGAAATGGCTCTGGTTGGTTATCCCCCCATGGATCTGCTCTTCAGGACCGAATTTGTTCCCAAGTGTCTGCAGGCGCTCGACTACTTGGCGGACGAAGTAGCAGATATTCCTCTCGTCGTGGGCTATGTGGACCAGTGCGCTGAAGATGCAGCTGGCAAGCCGTTCCGTAATGCGGCAGCTTTTTTGCATGATGGACGTATTGAACAGCGGATTTGGAAATCCTTGCTGCCAACCTACGATGTATTCGATGAGCGCCGCTATTTTGAGCCCGGCGACTGCAGCACGCCGTTTGAATGGAACGGCACAAAAATAGGCATCACTATTTGCGAGGATATCTGGACAGAGGATTACCTGCACCGGCCGCTCTATCGCTATGAGCCCGCGCTTGATTTATCCAAGCAGGGTATTGATGTCTTGCTCAACCTGAGTGCGTCCCCGTATAATTCCGGCAAGCCGGCAAGTAGGTTTGACATGCTCAGCGATATCGCTCAGCGCATGAAGACGCCTCTGGTGTATTGCAATTGCATCGGGGGTAATGACCAATTGATTTTCGATGGCAATTCGGCCGCCTTTGATGCCCAGGGGAATCCACTGGCAACCCTCCCTGCTTTCGAGGAAGAATGCCAGGTGGTTGATATATCTCTTCAGGGGGATGAGAGTCATGGCGCCACCCCCATGAGTTCAGAGGAGGAATGTTTCAAAGCACTGGTTCTTGGCTTGCGTGACTATGCCCACAAATGTGGTTTTTCCAGGGCCTGTTTGGGTTTGAGTGGCGGAATTGACTCTGCATTGACGGCAGTTATTGCCTGTGAAGCTTTGGGGCCGGAAAATGTCCACGGTCTGACCATGCCCAGCGATTATTCTTCCAGTGGTAGCGTTGACCACTCCATGGAGCTGGCTGCAAATCTCAATATGCAATGTGACCGCGTGCCCATCAAGGATGCCTTTGAGGCAGTCAAGGCTGCGATGAGTCCGGTTTATGCGGATCTTCCCGAGGATATCACGGAGGAAAATATGCAAGTACGCATCCGCGGGCTTTTCCTCATGTCCCTCTCAAACAAGACGGGACGTCTTTTGCTCACCACCGGAAATAAAAGCGAGCTCGCTGTCGGCTACTGCACAATGTATGGCGACATGTGTGGGGGGCTTGCTGTGATCAGCGATCTGCCAAAACTGCAGGTTTACGCCCTTTCCAGATGGATTAACCGCGACAGGGAGATCATCCCATGGGAAACCATTGACAAGCCACCCAGTGCTGAGCTGCGCCCCGACCAGAAAGACCAGGATACCCTTCCTCCGTATGAGGTTCTCGATGTCGTCCTCGAGTTGTATGTGGAGAAGCATCTCTCGGGCAGCGAGATCATAGAAAAACACGGTTTCGAGGAGAATCTGGTGCGCTGGATTCAGCGCCGTGTTGATCTCAATGAATGGAAGCGCTATCAGGCGGCACCCGGGCTCAGGGTCACATCCAAGGCCTTTGGCATGGGTCGCCGCATGCCTCTTGCACAGCGATATAGCGATTAGATAAGAACCCACCACCCGATCCATTTCTAATGAGGCAATCAGAGGCACGCGAAATCCTGGGCTTGGAACCCAATGACGACCCGCGTGCATTCAGCTCGGATTTCGATGAAACCCTGGAATACAAGCAAGAGCTGGTCAATAACGCGCCAAATGATGAGTTGAGGTTTGGCTACCAGCAGGATTTGCTCGAATACAAAGCGGCCCTTCGGGTCGTTGTCGGCAGAAAAAAGCTGCGTCCGCATGCTGATTTCATGGTCGTGCTACTGCTCATATCGGTCATAGGTACGGTGGGATGGTGGGCTTATCAGTGGCATCAGAACAAGTGGTATGTGGACATGAAGCGCGATGCCATGGTCGCGGAGTGGCGTGCAGCGGGCCTTTCAGCCATTGCCGCGCGCAAATGGAGCGTGGCGCAGGAGGCTTTCAGGGAAATAGAGAAGATCGATCCGGTCTCAGCTACTGCACGAGAGGGGCTCAAGGCCATCGAGCAGGGTAAAATTGATGAGCGCAACCAACAGATATCCTATACACTTGGGGAAAGCCAGGCGGCATTTGAGGCGGGGCGCTGGGATGAGGCGGAAAGTCTTGCCAACTCGATTATTACACTGGACCCAGATAACGAGGCGGCACAGCGCAAACTCCTCATCATCATCCGGGAGAGAAAAAAACAGGAGATGACGAAGCTGCTCTCCGCTGTGTCTGAGGCAATTGATGCAGAGAATATCACGGCAGCACGGCAGGCCCTGGCCCTGCTAAGAGAAAAAGATCCTCAAAATGGCAAGATCAAGGATCTCACTTACCGCATCAACACGAGAGAGGAGGAGATAAGATTGCGGCATGAAAGAGCAGAGGATTCGTACCAAAAAGCCACCGAGCTTGATACCGGGGAGTATTCCGCCCAGGCCATGATGCTCCTGGAGGAGGCCGTCAGATTAAATCCCAAGGCCGAAAAAATCACCAAGCTCTATAAAAAAATGGGCAATTATGCCCGTGCCCATAGAGTGCCACAGGACTACCCCACCATCCCGGAGGCGATCGCTGCAGCTCGCCCGCGAGACATTATTCGAGTGGCTCCGGGCAAGTATGATCAACCGCTGTATATAGACAGGCCTCTCAAGCTCATGGGTAGCCCCGAAGGCGGCACGATCATTGAGCTCTCCGCCTCAGATGCCGCCATGATTACAGTCACTCCCACTGCGATCGGCACGCACATCAGTGGCTTTGAGCTCAGGCATTTGGGCTTTGATCACAGCAAGGACCGGTTTTCTGGCATAACCATCCAAGCTAAGGATACTACTGTCTCATCGTGCACCATTATGCACACTGCCGGTCACGGCATTGCCGTCCTCGATGGTGGTCAGGGAAAAATCAT
>CAYXEC010000035.1:0-21261 GCA_964463855.1 uncultured Verrucomicrobiales bacterium
CGTCACCGTGTTCCCAGGCCAGGGCTGACTTGACGAGTCCTTGCACATAATCACTAGCGGCAGCCACGGCATCCGGCATTGCCTTATCATGAGCAAGCCCGGCAGTGATCGCGGCGGAAAGCGTGCATCCCGTGCCGTGAATGCCATCCGGCATGGCGATATAGGCATGTTTGAAATGGTGAGCCTGATCTTGATGCCAGAGCGTGTCCCGACGCTCACTCGTGCCCGGCAAGTGCCCACCTTTGAGCAAGCAGGATACACCGTAGCGTTGTGCAATGTCACGGGCTGCAGGCTCGAGCTCGGCCTCGGATTGAATGGAACGCTCCAGTAGTAATTCTGCCTCGGGTATGTTGGGCGTGACCAGGCTGGCAAGCGGAAGCAACTGCCCGGTCATGGCTGCGAGTGTTTCCTGCGCGGCGAGTGGTGTGCCAGTGGAAGCAATCATGACCGGATCAACGACCAGTTTGGTTATTACGGTGTCTGCGAGTATTTCGACGATGGTCCGGATGCTTGCTGCAGAGGGCAAGAGCCCCGTTTTTGCCGCACGGATGGGGTATGTTTCCGTCAGTATTCCGAGTTGTGCCGCAAGCGAGCCTGCTGTGAGTTCCTCGATATGGCGTACCTCCCGGGGTGTCTCGGCAACGACACATGTCACCACACTGAGTCCATGTACGCCGTGATTGAGGAAGGTTTTCAGATCCGCCTGGATACCCGCCCCGGCCGAGCAGTCTGACCCTGCAATGCTGAGGGCAACCGGAGGAAGGCCTGGGTTCATTTCATCGGGGGGCAATGAGCTCTGCAGATGAGGTGGGTGTCAAGCTTGGCGTTTGATAGATGCCCCGCTGATTCTCGTTCCGTTGACCTCTATGCTTTAGCGCGTCTTGAGACCCGTGGCAGGCAGGAAGCGGTAATAGACCTCAAGCATGAAGGTGGCCAGGCAGGTGGCCATGTGGGTGCCGCTGGCCCCGTGCTTGATCTTTTCCTTGCGACTCCATGATCCATCCCCATTCTGGGCAGCGAGCAGCTTGTCACGGACTATTTCATTGTAGTCATCCCAATCAGCACCACCCCGGTTGATCAGCGCCTGGGCATTGTAGTAGTGGTAGTAGAGGTTGGAGCTTTCCGCATTCCAATCGAATTCCGCATTCTTCATGATGTATTTGATGCCGTTGCGCACCACGGAATGGCTGCTCTTGTCCCACATCTGATAGGCCAGGACACCCCCGCCAGTCAGACCGGGGCTTTTGGTGGCTTGTCGCCTGTAACCAATCGCACCATTGCTCCCCTGAACTTCCTGCAGATAGTCCAGGGCCTTGTCGATGACATCCTTGAAGGCCTTGTCCTCCCAGAGGCCTGTATGCTTGCAGGCCTTGAGCGCCTGGATCTGCCAGAAGCCCACGGAGTTGTCACCATCATTGGAGGCGGTATCAAATTCATACACCCAGCCCCCGCTTCTGGCCTGGCCATTCATGATGATGTCTCCCGCTTGTTTGGTGACCGTATCAAGGTTGGGAATATTGATGCCCAGCTTGCTGCAGAAGGTGTAGGACTCGGCCAGGGCATAGGCGGCAATGCCGTGCTCGTAAACCCATGCATGCCCCTTAGGCGCTCCCGAGCAGAGAATGCCGTTGTTTTTCATGCCCTTGTCGATGAGATAGAGAATGCCGCGGGTCACCGAGTCGCCAAATTCCTCCGAGTTGGGGGTTTCACAATGTCCGAGATATGCGAGGATGGAAAATCCCGTCATGGCAACCGGATAGTTGGTTTCCCAACTCCCATCGGGCTTCTGTTTGCCTTTGATCCAGCGAAGCGCTTTCATGACTGCCTCTTCGCACTGCTCGTTGCCCCCGTTGTTGGCGAGGCGCTGCAAGCGGTCGTCCTTGGAGCAGCGTTCCCTCATCGTGGCTGGGATGCTGGCAAAGCCCGCGCCTGCTTCCTCGGCAGTGCCCCAGCCATCTCCAAAGTCGGTGCCATCTCCAAAATCCGCGGAGGGGTCAGGCGTGTCCACATCGGGGATCGGAACCGCAGTGAGGGAAGTGGTGTTTGCAGCAATGACCTTTGCCATTTGACTCGATGGAGCAGAGGGCTTGCGCTCCACGGCACGCGTCATTTCCCGTTTGGTCACCTGTGGTTTCTCCTCTGCGCCAGACTGGTAAGAGACGATTTCAGGGGTGAAAGTTTCGATGGTGGGCAACAGGATCCAGAGCAGCAAAATACCCAGTAGCACCACGGAAAGTATGGAGATGATGATGCTTGTGATCGTGGAGTTGCGCTGTTGAGCACGAAGACGTGCCTGAGCCTCCGGGGATAGTTGGGCGTGTATGCTCATGGTGGATGGTTGCCTGCGGTGGTTGACCTGTTTTGTTCTGGTTGAACTTGGGCTGACTGTCAATGAGCCAAGTCAATAGGGCCATTGATTTAACAATGAGGGCATTACCCTGCAAACATAATGTGGCTTGCCTTTTTTGCCAGCGTAAAAAACGAGGGTTTTTACGCTGGCAGATGGCATTTATAATGCTTGCTTGAGTGCCGGGCTGGTCATCATGCCGTGGCTGATGTCACAATTGCCCTGTGACGGGGGGCTGCCATGAGTCTTGCCATGGCCGGGAGAGTCCATTAGGTCTGAGCTTATGAAATTACGTGCGGGAGTTGCTGGTGCAGGTGCAATGGGCAGAAATCATGCGAGGGTCTTTTCCCTTTTGGAAGATGTTGAGCTGGTTGCGATTTATGATCGTGACAAGACACAAGCCGAGGCGGTTGCTGCTGAGTTTGGAGCCCAGGCCGTGGACTCGCTTGATGACTTTGCTGGGGCTGTGGATGCGGCCACGGTTGCAGTGCCCACCATCGCCCACCGGGAAGTGGGCTGTCATCTCATGGAGAAAGGAGTGCACGTTCTCATGGAGAAGCCCATTGCTGACTCCCTTGAAGATGCCCGTGCCCTGATCGAGACCTCGCACCGTTGTGAGAGAATACTTCAGATAGGTCATATCGAGCGCTTCAATCCGGTAATGCAGGAATTGGAAGACCGGCTTACCGAGCCGCGCTTTATTGAGGCGCATCGTCTCTCACCCTTTCCAAACAGAAGCATCGATATCGGTGTCGTGCTCGATTTGATGATTCATGATCTGGAGATCATCTTGCATCTGGTAAAATCGCCGGTTCAGAGTGTTGATGCCGTGGGTGTGCCGGTGATGACCTCCCGCGAGGATATTGCCAATGCCCGGATACGGTTTGAGAACGGCTGTGTCGCCAATGTGACATCGAGCAGGATCAGTCCCGAGAGAATGCGTAAGATCCGGGTGTTCCAGCCGGACTGTTATTTATCACTCGACTACCAGGAACAGAGTGCCGAAATGTATCGCATGGGAGGGGCTGGTATTGAAAAGGTGGAAGTGAATGTGGAGAAGGATGAGCCGCTCAAACGGGAGCTGGCTGCTTTTGTCCAGTGCGCCCGCGCCGGCTCTACCCCTGCTGTGTCAGGTCAGCAAGGTGCGGCAGCGCTGGATTTGGCCCTCGAGATCACCAATCTGATTAACCGCTGAATGCTCTGCACGGTGCACTGTTCCAGATGTTTCATTTCTTGACCTGAGTCAATACAACCAGCATGCTTAACTAGTGGCAAAAGTTGAAATACCGCAAAAATCCATTTACCGCATATCCTTGTATGGCCGCTGTCTGGAGCGGCTTTACGAGAATGGTCGGGACATGGTAAGCTCGGCAGCACTTGCTGCCGCGGCGGGGGTGAAGCCATCGCAACTCAGGCGTGACCTGGGATATCTGGGAACGTTTGGCACCCGTGGTCGGGGCTATCCTGTGGAGGCGCTTCGCAACGCGATCCACGAGGGGCTTGGCCGTGCAAAGTTCCAGCCGGTAATCATGGTGGGCGCAGGAAACCTTGGGCGGGCATTATTGCGCTATGATGGATTTAAGAAAGAAGGTTATGAAATCCTCGCGGCCTTTGATTCTGATCCTGAGAGTCTCAGGGGTAGGGATATTCGCGTGCCATTGTGTTCACCGGCGGAATTGCCTGCCTTTGTAAGTAAAAACAAGGTGCAGTTGGCCTTGTTGTGTGTGCCCTCCACTCATGCCCAGCAAGTGACGAATAATCTTATTAAAGCGGGTATCCAAGGCATTCTCAATTTTACGTCCGTGATGCTCGAGGTTCCCCCGGAGGTCACGGTCAACAATGTGGACCTGGCTCTTGAGCTCGAAAATCTCAATTACTTCATTAGGAGAAAGTAGTTCAATTTTTGTGTTTGAAATTTAGCCAAGCCAAGGGTTGTGGTGTAGCCAGATGAGTCGTTTATTGGTGGGGATTTTTTCTTTTCATCCTGAGTAAAGGACGTATCCCTTCCTCATCCACCACTACACCTCCCTGAGTGCAGGGCTCAACGACATCATGGCCAAAAAAGTAAGAATACCGATCAAAAGTGCGGCTGACATCAAGAAGATGCGGGTGGCCTGTGAGACAGCCAGTGAGATTCTCCAGTTGTGTGCAAAAGCAGTTCAGCCCGGTAAGACCACGGCGGAAATTGATGCTTATGCAGCCGAGTTGATGCGGGAGCGCGATTGTAAGAGTGCTTTTTTGGGGTATCGTGGCTTTCCCGGCCAAATTTGTATTTCCCGTAATGAGGAGGTGGTGCATGGCATAGGATCGGATACGGTCATTGAGCCGGGAGATATTCTCAAAATCGATGTGGGTATTACCAAGGGAGGGTGGATCGGCGACAATGCGACCACCGTTGCCGCCGGTGAAATCGATCTCGAAACCAGAAGGCTGATGTGTGCCACGGAGCAGTCTCTCTACAACGCTATTGACCAGGCGCGTGAGGGTAATTTTCTCGCTGATGTTTGCGGAGCCGTTGAAGAACACATCAAACCTTATGGTTTTACCGTGGTAAGGGAGTTTGTAGGTCATGGCGTCGGGCGTAATTTGCACGAGGAGCCCCAAGTACCCAACTATCGGCCACCGGGAAGATCTCCGAAGCTTCGCCCCGGCATGGTTTTGGCCATCGAGCCGATGGTCAACGCGGGGGTGGCGAGTGTCACCATTCTCAGTGATGGCTGGACGGTGATTACCAATGATCGCAAGAACTCGGCTCATTATGAGCACACCGTTCTGGTGACCAGTGGCAAGCCCGATATCCTTACGGCACGTCCCCGGGAAGCCACCGAGGAATTACTGGGTATTAACATGAATGACTGATGGCCAGGTTGCTCATTGCCGGGTACGGATTCTTGGGCCGCGCCCTCGGGGCTGCTTTTGAGACCGCCGGGTGGCAGGTGTCCAAGCTTAACCGCAGCGGCGGGGACAATGCCATTGCCTGTGATCTCTCCAACGAAGAAGAGGTTGCTTCCTTGTCCGGGGAATATGACCTGATCATTCACTGCGCTGCTTCAGGCGGGGGTGGTGAGGAGTCCTATCGAAAAGTCTATCTCGAGGGGGCCCGCAACTTATTGAGCCGATATCCCGCAACACCGTTCATTTTCACATCGAGCACATCAGTGTATCCACAGCAGGATCATGCCTCAGTAACAGAGGAGAGTCCCGCCATGCCGACCAGTCCAACGGCCCAAGTGCTTAGGCAGACTGAGCAACATGTTATCCAACATGGAGGGGTGGTGGCGCGCTTGTCCGGCCTCTATGGTCCTGGAAGGTGTCATGTGTTGAAAAATGTTCTCTCCGGGGGGGCCAGAATCGATGGGGATGGAAAGCGAATCATGAATTTCATCCACCGTGATGATGTGGCCGGCGCCATGCTCCTATTGGCGAACATGCAGCCTTTTCCCAAGGGGGAGATCTACAATGTCACCGCAGAGCCTGTCAGTCAGCATGACTGTTATCTCGCCCTGTCCAAGCATTTCAAGCTTCCCATGCCGATGTCACAGGCTGGCGAGGTGCCGCGCAAGCGCGGAAACAGCAGCAAGCGTGTATCAAACGCCAAGCTCAGGGGCCTGGGGTGGCAACCACAATATAATGATTTCCTGACGCTGGCCCTGGCCTGTCAAAGGGGCTAGTGGAAGCTGGGCTTGGAGTGCCGGTGGAAATAACCATCGCTGAGCATCATCGATGTCGGGTAGTTGGGCAGTGGGCCAGCATCTGGAGGGCGCGTTATATTTCTTCCCAGAGTGGCGTCCTCAGGCAGTGAATGGGCGATGTAGACAGGGGTGCCGTTTTTGACGAGGTTGAAGAATTTTGGCGCCAGATTTTCATGCATGCGAATGCAGCCATGGGTGCAGGGACGGTGCTTCATCCAGCCGGTATGGAATCCATAGTGTGCCTTGAACTCACACCAGTAGGGCATGGGGGTGCCTTTGAAGCTCCAGCCGGAGGGCTTGTTGCGCAGGTAGCATTGACGCACCTGATTGCCGTTGTAGGCGAAGCCGTGGCTGTTGGCCCGGTGTTTGTGTACTTTCCTGAATATGCGAAAATGCCCTTTGGGAGTTGGTGTTGATGCAGTCCCCACGGATACGGGCATCACTAGCAGCGGTTTCGAGTCCTCCAAGACATAGACCATCTGGTGACCGGTGGATACCTTGACCCTTACATTGGATTGGTTTTTGGGAAGTTTGGCCGGACGGTCGTATGCCTGGTATGCTGAGAGGCTGCTACTCGTCATCGAGGGTCCGGTGCCACAGGAGCTCAAGCTCAGAAAAGCGAGGGAGGTTGCCAGCAAGGTAAGAGCAAAATGCCATTTCATGATTGCGGATAATATGCCCCCCATTTGCAATCCGCACAAGGAGGAATAATGTATCAATCGAGCAACACTCGAGCTTGAAGCTTGCAATTTCACCAAAAAACCCGCATCAAACCGCGTCATGAAGTCTGAAAGCATCCACAAATACCGCGCATTTCCAGCGGTGGGTCTTCCTGACAGGAAGTGGCCGGACCAGACCATTACGAATGCACCGGTCTGGGCGAGTGTGGACTTGCGTGATGGTAACCAGGCTCTGCCGGTGCCAATGTCTATTGAGGAAAAGCTCGAGTTCTTTCAGCTTCTTTGCCGGATTGGCTTCAAGCAAATTGAGATCGGTTTCCCCTCGGCCGCCGATACCGAATTCAATTTTTGTCGTCACCTCATCGAGAACGACCTGATTCCCGACGATGTCACTATCCAGCTTCTCGTTCAGACTCGCGAGCACCTGATCCGCAGATCCTTTGAGGCGATCAAGGGAGCCAAGCGTGTCATCGTTCACATCTATAACTCCACTTCACCTCTGCAGCGGCGAATTACCTTCGGAAATGCGAGTCGCGAGGAGATCAAACAACTGGCGGTTGATGGAGCCAGGCTGGTTAAGGAATTGACCCCTTCCATTCCGGAGACGGAGGTTGTTCTCCAATACTCCCCGGAGTCATTCTCCGACACCGAACTCGATTTTGCCTTGGAATGCTGCAATGCCGTGATCGATCTCTGGCAGCCCAGCCCGGAGCAAAAAATGATCATTAATCTGCCAGATACAGTGCAGTGGACCACCCCCAACATTCATGCCGATATGATTGAGTGGATGTGCCGTCATCTCAACCGCAGGGATTCGATATTGGTTTCACTTCATACCCACAATGACCGGGGCACGGGCACGGCCGCCACCGAGCTTGGCTTGATGGCGGGAGCCGATCGAGTCGAGGGAACCATCTTTGGCAATGGTGAGCGCACCGGGAATCTTGATATTGCCAATGTGGCACTCAACATGAACAGTCACGGTATCGAGACGGGGCTGGATTTTTCCGACCTGCCTGCCATCCGCGCCGTGTACGAGCGGGTGACGCGCATGGGTGTGTCCGAGCGCCATCCATACGCCGGTGAGCTTGTATTCACTGCCTTCTCCGGTTCACACCAGGATGCGATCAAGAAGGGGCTGGATCTGCGCAAGGAGGAGCTGAAGAAAGACCCGGATACACCTTGGGCAGTGCCATATCTCACTATCGATCCCCAGGATGTAGGCCGCTCTTACGAGGCGATCATCCGGATCAACTCGCAGTCTGGCAAGGGAGGGGTTGCCTACGTGCTTGACCGTGAGCATGGCTTTGATCTGCCCAAGACCATGCACCCAACCGTGGGCATGCTTGTTTATGCCCTGGCAGATGAGCTGGGACGCGAGCTTACCCCCGATGAAATACGTGATGCCTTCTTTGAGAAATTCGTCAACATTACAGAGCCGCTGGCCCTGCTTGACTATGAGCTCGATCACCATGCCGGCAATAAAGGTGAAGTGGCTTGCCATGCTGATATTTCGGTCAATGGGGAAACAAAAAAAATCAGCGGTTTGGGCAACGGCCCGATCAATGCCTTTGTTCACGCGCTGGAGCAAGAAGGTCTGAAAACCTTCCATCTGACCGATTACCGCTCTCATGCGGTGCGGGGTGGCTCGGATGCTGACTCGGCAGCTTACATTCAATTGCAAAACCTGGAGGACGACTCGCTGACATGGGGATGCGGTGTGGATCCGTCGATTGAAATTGCTGGTCTCAGGGCTCTTGTCTGTGCTGCCAATTTGCTGGCAACTGCAAAGAGTTCATCATAGTTCATTTAAGGCTCATGTTGCGTTTCACCATATTTGGCATCCCGGTCGTCGTTGAGCCATGGTTTTGGGTCATCATGGCTCTTCTGGGTGGGGGTCTGGATGCCCTGCAGCGCAATTATCCTGCCGACTACATCGGTGTGGTGATGTTCATGATGGCGGGTTTTATCTCCGTGTTGGTGCACGAACTGGGGCACGCGCTCGTTGGCTGGAAGCGCGGAGGCGGGCAGGTCTGGATCAGGTTGTGGGCGCTTGGTGGGCTCGCACACCAGCAGGGAGGCAGGTTGGACCGTAAGAACAAGTGTTTCATGATTCTCGCTGGCCCGGGTGCGGGTCTGATTTTGGCGGGCCTGAGCATGATTGCGGTCTTTGTCATTTTTCCTTTTCCTGAGTCGGCCCAGAGGTTGTTGCTCTACCTCACCTATACGAATATTTTTCATCAGGAGATGCTCACCATCTTTCCGGACAACCGTCCCATTTACGGGTTTCTGAATTCCCTCATCTGGGTCAATGTCTGGTGGTCGATTCTGAACCTGATCCCGCTCTATCCGCTGGATGGCGGTCAATTCATGGGCCAGTTTGTCAAATCCCGCCAAATGATGCACCAGGTCAGCATGATCGTGGGAGTGGTTTGTGTGATGTTGCTCCTCTCCATGAAGATCATCTTCGGGGGTGTCATTTTTGGCTTCCTGACCTACCAGAATTACCTGGGTTACAAACAGGCCAACTACTAGCGGCCACCGGGCACGGCATGATAGTCCTTGGAAAATGTTTCCCCTGGGATTATTCTTAACCCATGGAAACATTCATGCACATCATCTCGGAGCCCTTCACCTGGGGGCTGGTGGTGGGGCTGTTTTTGCTCGTGACGGTATGGAAGCTGATGCGCAAGGACATTGTCATGCTCCGTGATGAGAAGAAGCGTCTGCAGGAGGAGAACAAGGATTTGCAGTCCCATCTCAACACCCAGCTCAAGATCAACGCCAAGGGTAACGACGAGCTGCACAAAGAGCTCGATGAGCTTCGGGAACAGAATGAAAACCTGCGCAACAATCTCAATGTCGCCAAGCAAAAGCCCGGGCGCGCTGAGTTGCGGCACCTTCAGATCATGGAGGCGGCAGTGAGTGTCATGCGTGAGCAGGCACCTGGTTTTGCGCCCGCATGGGAGAAGGCAATGCGCGATGCCGAGGTAGCCGAGCAAGCGGCTGAGGGGGGCTTCAAAAAGCTCATGCGCAAGGTGTTGCCGTCCAGCAAGTCCACGCCAGCGATTTCCACCGAGAAAAAAACAGCCCCCCCTCAGGATCAGGATCAAGCAGATGGCTGATGCTTGTCCAAGTGTTCTCGTCGCCGTGAGGGCATCTTGACCCTTGTCTCTTGGTGCTGATTATGCTTCCCTCCGCGCGTCCGGTGTGCTTCACACGGGGACGGATTTGATTTACAAAGCAATATCATCATGAAAATCGTCGTCGCATACTCTGGAGGTCTCGATACTTCCGTTCTCCTCTTATGGCTCAAGGAAAAATACAACGCTGAAATCATCGCCTACTGTGCGGATGTTGGTCAGGGCGAGGAACTCAATGGGCTTGAGCAAAAGGCACTGAGCACGGGTGCCAGCAAGTGTTACATCGGGGACCTGAAGGAGGAATTTGCGGCGGATTATATCTTTCCCATGTTCCAGGCCAACGCCCTCTATGAAGGTCGCTATCTGCTGGGAACATCCATCGCACGTCCCTGTATTTCCAAGGGCATGGTGGATGTGGCGATCAAGGAGGGCGCAGATGCCATCGCCCATGGTGCCACCGGCAAGGGCAATGACCAGGTGAGGTTTGAACTCTCCGTGGCCTCCCTCGCGCCGGACATCAAGGTGATCGCCCCGTGGCGGGATGCTGAGTTCCGCGCCCAGTTCCCGGGCCGCTCGGAAATGATCGCCTATTGTGAAGAACATGGCATTGATGTCACCGCATCCAAGAAGAAGCCCTATTCCATGGACCGCAACCTGCTGCACATCTCTTTTGAGGCCGGGGCGCTCGAGGATACCTGGTATGATGCCACCGGTGAGGCTGATCGGGACATGTATGTGCTCTCCGTCTCGCCTGAGGAAGCTCCTGACACTCCTGAATATGTGCAGTTCCTCTTTGAGAAGGGTAACATCATCGGTCTCAAATACGACGGGCTTGATGAGTTGATCTCCCAGCTGGGTGATTTCAGCGTTGAGGGGGAGAGAGATGGCTACACCTTGCTCAGCCCCTATGGGGTTATGCGCGTGCTCAACTTCCTCGGTGGCAAACACGGCATTGGCCGGGTGGATATTGTCGAGAACCGTTTTGTCGGCATGAAGTCACGCGGCATCTACGAGACGCCAGGAGGCAGTATCATCCTTGCAGCTCACCGCGATCTGGAGACCCTGACCGTGGATCGTGAGGCTCAGTATGTGCGCGACAGCCTGATCACCAAATACTCGCAGCTGGTCTACAACGGCTTCTGGTTTGCTCCCGAACGAGATGCCATCCAGGCGCTGGTCACTGAGACCCAGAAGACCGTCACAGGGGAGGTCCGCCTCAAGCTCTACAAGGGCAACTGCATGCAAGCGGGTCGTCGTTCTCCCTTGACCCTCTACTCCGAGGATGTTGCGACCATGGAGGGAGGAGCCGAGGAAGCCTATAACCAGGATGATGCCACCGGCTTCATCGCCCTTAACGCGCTACGCCTGAAGGCCTCGGCACGGCAAGGTGAGTAAGCCAGAGACTAATGGACGAAGCTGTCATTTACACGATTCTCGGTGAGCACGGCTTCACCAGGATGGTGGCTGCTTTTTACAGACGGATCAAAACGGACGACTTGATCGGCCCGATGTATCCGCCCGATGAACTGGAGGCTGCCGAGGAGAGGTTGCGGCTTTTTCTGTTGTTTCGTTTTGGCAATGATCCCCGTTATCAGGCCAAACGTGGACATCCAAGGCTGAGGATGAGACATGCTCCGTTTCCCATTGGAAACGCTGAGGCCGAGCGCTGGCTCGAGCTCATGGACGCGGCCATGGATGAAACGAAAGTGCCGGCATCCATCAAGCTGGAACTCAACGCCTTTTTTACCATGGTGGCCCACAACATGAAAAACAAAGCAGAATAAGTCTTTGGTTCAGCGTTCTCAAAATCATGAAAGAAATCTGGCTCTTCCTCGGCTTCATAGCCCTTTACTTTGCGCTGCAGCTCTGGATTCTTCCTGCCTTTGGAATTCCAACATGAATGTCCCGGAAATGTTCTCCGGGTGAGGATAAAAAAGACGCTGCGATGACTGGACAGAAGATTGGGCAGCACGAGGCTGCTGGCTCGAATCCAGATAGTGCTGAAGCAGGCCAAGGGCAGGAGCAAAAACCAGAGCATGCTGAAAAGCCTGCCGATGTTCGTGGTTTAGAGAGTATCGAAAAAGAGAATCCCGGCGGGGGCTCCTAGGGCAACCTGATATCAGGATGTCGGAATACGGTATACAAAAAAGGGGCCTCCCCAGACGAGGGCCCCTCTGTGGAATCTGGTAGGGTCAGATCAAGGTTCAATGATGGCATAATCCCCGTCTTTGCGACGGTAAAGGATTTGCATCACATTACGCCGCTCGTTGTTGTATACAATGAATGGCTTGTCGGAGAGCTCGAGCTCCATGATAGCCTCTTCCTTGAGCAGGGTGCGTAAGCGGTAGCTCTCGCGATGGATGATCATTGGCTCAGGGTCATTCTCCGGCTCCTCCTCCTCTGGAATGGTATCAAGGATATTGGCGGCAAATACTTTTTCATCCAGGTGCCTGATGGTGTCCTTGCCTCTGTTGGCACGATGCTTTTTGAGAAGGCGAGTCTTGTGCTTGCGCATGCGGCGGGCAATCTTGGAGATGGTCTCATCAATGGCAGCATACATGTCCTTGCTCTCGGATGAGGCGTCGATGACAATGTGGTTGGCGCAGAAAAGAATGATTTCAGCATGATGCCTGTTTTTGTGGGCATCCAGAATGGCTTTGGCTTCGATGATTTTGGGGTAGTCCAGGTGAAGCCCCTGGATTTTCTTGGTTGCGTAATCGCGCAGGGCATCGGTGACATCCTCATGGCGTACAGTGACAGTGATTTGCGTATTAGCGTTAGCTGATTGCATCGTTTTTTCCTTTCTTGTTTGTGTTATGCAGCACTGGGCTGCGAAATGCTTCTCTGAGAGAGGTTGCTAGGTGACATGTTTGTTTTTTTAGAGCACGAAGTCCTCTCCCAGGTAATGTTTGCGTGCAAGGGGATTGGTCGCAATGTCCTTTGCCTCTCCCTCAAGGATGAGCTGTCCCTCATGAAGAAGGTATGCATGGTCTGTAATGTGAAGGGTTTCGCGCACGTTATGATCCGTTATCAGTATAGAGAGTCCATCCTGATCACGCAAGTCGCGAACGATGGTTTGAATGTCACCCACGGCAATGGGGTCAACCCCGCTAAATGGCTCGTCAAGCATGAGCAGAGTCGGTTCTGTGCAGAGCGAACGCGCGATGGTAAGCCGGCGTTTTTCCCCACCCGAGAGCGCGAGTGCCTCTGACTTGCGTAGTTTGGCAATATTGAAGCGTTCAAGCAGCTCATCGGCCCGACGATATCGCTCCTTGCGGCTGAGTTCCTTTCGTGTTTCCAGAACGGCCAGCAGATTGTCGAGAACACTGAGATGGCGAAATATCGACTCTTCCTGCGGAAGATAGCCCATGCCCAGGCGGGCCCGTTTGTGCATGGGCAGGTCGGATATGTCATTGCCTGAGAAATGTACTACGCCTGCGTCAGCGGGTATGAGCCCGGCAATGATGTAAAAGCTTGTGGTCTTACCAGCCCCGTTGGGGCCGAGCAGGCCGACAATTTCGCCTTCGCGCACGCTGATATCGACATTGTTCACCACTGTGCGGCCGGCATAGGTTTTCATCAGGCCCTGAGCTTCCAGAAGCGTAGGGGTGGTTCGCCTGGAGTCGGTTCCCAGGTGGAGGGTGGTGTGATCCGGTGGTGGAACGAGTGGTGTTTGTTGCACCGCAGCAGAGGCTTGTGTTTCGATTTCTTCCATTTTTACTGGCTGAGCGGGTTTTGTTTGATGACGGCCTGGGTTTCCCATTTTCCTTTGCTCGTGCTGATACTGACAATGTCCTTGTCCTTCATTTGTATCTTGATCCACTGACCATCTTCCTGGGCTTGCAGATATTGATTGGCGGTTTGCTGGAGAGTGGGCCGCCCACCCTTGAGAATCATTTCGCCGTTTTGTGCGTGGTAACTCGCCTCTTCTCCGGAGGCAAGAAAGGGCTGGCCATTGCTGTTGGTTCCTGCGATGCGGACGTTTCCGGTGGCAATAATTTCCCTCAGGTCACCCAGCTCTGCAAAGCTCTGGTCTTTTTTGTTCTCAGTGGGTTCAGCTTGGCTGTCATCACTTTGATCCGTTTTTTTGCCCTCTGTGGGCTTTTTGTGGAACAATAGCTTGAGTTCTTCGCTGCATCTGAGTTTGAAATCCGAACTGGTCTCGTCGAGTTTGACGTTTTTCAGATAGGCGAGGATGCCGGTTTCGTTGTCAAAAAACATGCCGCCTTCGAAGTTAATCCGAATGGTTTTTGCGGGCTTCCCATTGGTGTTTTCCTTGACGGTCTTCTCAGGCTGGCTGGTGTTTTGATTGCCCGCCAACCCAGAGGAGGCCGTTGGTTTGGTTTGCACAGTAGTTTTCCCCGAAAGCGAGGCTTCCTGGCCGCTTCGCTTCAGAAATGCCTGAATGTTCCGGTCAGCCTCGGCAGATTGTACATCTGTTTTCTCAATGGTGTTTTCCGTTTCCCGCTGTTTTTCGAGCTGGGTTTGAGATGATGACCCGGATGGAGTAGCCATGGGAACCCCTGCCATGCTTGCGCAGATGAAAACGACCAATGCCAACCGAACTAGTGATGATCTGCGGATATTCATTGTGGCAGTTCAAATGAAGATGACCCCGGGCCTATGATGAATGCCTGACCGGTGTTGATCTCATAGATCATGCCCGACCCGGATACTTTGAATTTTTCACCACTCATGTAGATGGCTTCCTCAGCTCTCAGTATGGCGTCCTGCTCCGTATAAATGGCGCGGTTGACCTTGGTGCGTGCCTTGACTCCGCCGTCCTTGTCGTAGAGTTCGAGTGAGACTTCACTGGCTTCGATTCTGTTGCCGTCGATGACATTCATTTTTTTGGCAGTCAGCAGTGAGAGTGGATTAAAATTCTCATCATAGCGCGGCAACCTGACTTGTCTCAAAACAGTATCCTTGTGAAGTCGTTCAAGCAGGGCAAGGCCGGATTTGTTCTTGCTGTCTGTTTGCTCATGCTGAGCTGCTGAGCCAGCATGCATTGTGTGCTTGGCAGGTGCCTTTTGGTCTTCCCCGGCTTGTGAAGCCTTGGTTTTCTCGTCCTTTGAGCATGATGCCAGGAGAATACCCGTAATGGTGAGAGTGCACCATAAAAGACGGGTGATGCCTGGGTTTGTCGGGTGACGATGGATGAAGTTTTTAATGGTGGCCTGATGGTTAAAAACTCGGGATTCAGTGGCTGCTGTGTGCTGCCCGGTGGACTGCGAGCAAGCGGTTAAGAACGGCTTCGATATCGCCAAGAGGAATTTGGTTAGGTCCGTCAGAAAATGCCTTTGCCGGATCGGAGTGGGTTTCCATAAAGACCCCATCCACGCCTGTGGCGACTGCGGCCCTCGCCAATACGGGGGCAAGCTCGCCATCGCCGCCGGTAGTGCCGCCTTCTCCACCCGGGCGCTGCACGGAGTGTGTTGCATCGAAGATGACTTTCATTCCCATGTCGCGCATCCAATAGAGGGATCTCATGTCTGCAACGAGGTTGTTGTATCCAAAAGTGGATCCCCGCTCTGTGATATAGAAGTGCTCACAGTTGAAATGTTTCATCTTGCCTGCGATCGGTTTGACGTCCCATGGTGCGAGAAATTGGCCTTTTTTGATGTTCACCGGGCGTCCCGTTTTGGCGCAGGCTTCGAGTAAGTCGGTCTGGCGGCAGAGAAAGGCCGGGATCTGCAAGAAGTCCACGGTTTCAGCGGCAATTTCGGCTTGCTCCGGGGTGTGGATGTCGGTGGAGACGGGCACATTGAGTTCCTTGCCAATTTCCCCCAGAATGCGGCAGCCTTCGACAACTCCCGGTCCACGGAAGGAGTCCACGGAGGTGCGGTTAGCTTTGTCGTAAGAGGCTTTAAAAATAAACTGAATGCCCGTGCGCTGTGCGATTTCCTTCAGTGAGCGAGCCATTTGCCAGGCGAAATCCTCTGATTCCAGAGCGCATGGGCCGAGAATGAAAAAGGGGGTGGATGGATCGAGGGTGAGGTTGCCGATTTGACTCATGATAGATTGAAAAGTTCAGTCCAGACTAGACAGGGAAGGGGTGAATGGCACGTTAAAACTGTGTCCAGATGATATTTTTAGCTTTGCTTGGTTCTTTCTTCAAGAGCAAGGGTTGCCGCTCCGATAATGCCTGCATCGTTGCTGAATTGGGCAGGGAGGATCTCCAGTCCCTCCAGGAAGGCCGGGGACAATTGTTTTTCGATACTCTCTTTGAGCGGGCCAAAGAGCAGTTCGCCCGCCTTGGCGACTCCGCCGCCAATGATGATGGCGGCCGGATTGAGCAGCCAGCATGCGTTGATGACCGTGCAGGCAAGTTTTTGGGCGACGCCGCACCAGATCTCCACCGCAATCTCGTCACCTTGGGCTGCGGCTTGTGAAAGCGCTGCCGGTGTGCATTCCGTAATACTCTTTTCTATATTGCGTGAGGAATAAGTTTGGCGAGCATCAGCGGCAATTTCGTTATTGCCGATGTAATCCTCCAGAGAGCCCAGATTTCCGTAGGCACCCTCGCGACCACGGTAGTCAATTGAGGTCTGGCCCAACTCCCCCGCAATGGACTGGGCGCCGCGAAGCATATGCCCATGGGTTATAATGCCCCCACCCACACCCGTTCCCAGGGTGATGCAAACCAGGTGATCCTTGCCCTTGCCGGCACCCACCTTCCATTCGGCGTAGGCCATGCAGTTGGCGTCATTTTCCACGGAGACGGGAAGACCGGTGCGCTCCTCCAGAATATCGCGCAAGGCAATATTGGTCCAACCCTTGACATTGGTGAGGTTGTGGATCGTGCCTGTCTCAAAATTGACAAATCCCGGAACACCAACACCAATAGCCGATATTTCCGGGTGATGCATCCGCAAATCCCCGATGACGCAGACGATGGCGTCAATCAAGGGTGCTGCCTGCTGAAAGTCCTCGGTGGCAATAGCGGGAGCCTGGGCAATCACCTCATGTCCACGGACCACTCCGAATTTGACACTGGTGCCGCCGAAATCAATACCAAGGGATGTGGCTTGAATGGATTCACTCATGAATTTGATAAGTTGAGATTAGCGATGATTCTCAATCCCTCAAGAGTCAAGTCAGGTGCGAGATGATGAATTTCATTAAGGCCACGGGTGATGAGCGGCGCATCGCCCCCAGTGGCGATAATTTGGGGGTCAACCGTGAGTTCGCTGCGGATTTTGCTGAGGATTTCACGCACCAAGCCGCGGTAGCCGTAAATTGCGCCAGCGAGCATGGCCTGCTCGGTGGATTTGCCAATGGCGCAATGAGGCTCCTGTAATGAGATATGAGGCAGAAGCGCTGTTCGTTTTGCAAGGCCCTCCGTCATCGAAGCGAGACCAGGTGCAATCACTCCTCCCAGATAGCAGGGTTTTGTATGCAGATGCCTTCCGTCCTTACCGCCGAAAACGTCCCCGCTTGATGCGATCACATCGAAGGTAACTGCCGTGCCAAAATCCAACACGATACAGGGGCTGCCGAAGAGGGCCTCCGCACCCACTGCATTCGCGAGTCGATCCGCCCCGATTTGCCCGGGTTTGGGATAATCAATTTCTATCGGCAGCTTGCTGAGGTGGCTGAGCTGATGGCAGGGTTTGTGTCCCAGGTAGGATCTCAGGGTTTCTTCTTTTTGGGGAACAACGGAGCTGATAATGGAGTTGTCCCAGCCAATCCGGCCCAAGGCACTCTCCAGCGAGGCCTCTGAGATGTCGGGGGTGGCTATGGTGGATCGCCATGGGCTTATCTTATCCCCATCGGCGAGGGCAAACTTGGTCCGTGTGTTTGAGTTGTCGACAATGAGTGTGCGCATATGGATGAGTCATTCGGTCAATGACGTTAAGCAGCATAGGATGCAAGCAGGGGACAAGGAAAGCCCTGGATAGGGAAAAGGGCACAAAAAAACCGGGGGAGCAGGCTCCCCCGGTTTGTTGGATGTTATGATCAGACAGATTACTCGTTGTATGCAGGTGAACCGTGTTCAGCAACATCAAGACCTTCGTGCTCTTCTTTCTCATCGACGCGCACACCCATGACCATCTTGATGATGAGGAATACGATGAAGGAGAAGATGAATGCGGCTGCTGCAACTGCCAACACACCGATGAGCTGACCGCCGATGGTGAAACCGCTCTCTGTGGTGTCAAAGATGGCACATGCCAGAATTCCCCAGACACCGCAGATACCGTGAACAGAGATGGCACCCACTGGGTCATCAATCTTGATCTTGTCGAAGAACAGGATGGAGAATACTACAATGATGCCGGCAATGACTCCGATGAGCATGGCGCCATTGGTAGAGACGATGTCAGCGTTGGCAGTAATACCGACCAGGCCGGCAAGGAAGCCGTTGAGAGCCATGGAAAGGTCAGGCTTCTTGAGGACAATCCATGAAGTGAACATGGATCCAAGTGCACCCGTGCAGGCAGCCAGTGTGGTGGTTGTGAATACCAATCCCAGAGGTCCGGGAGCTGCGGAAAGCACCGACCCGCCGTTGAAGCCGAACCAGCCGAAGAACAGGAGGAATACACCGATGGTGGCCAGTGGGAGGTTGGAGGGCAGGATGGGCTTAACGCCACTCTTGGTATACTTGCCCTTGCGAGGTCCGAGAATGATGACGCATGCCAGGGCAGCAAAGCCGCCGAATGCGTGCACCACAGCTGATCCGGCAAAGTCCTTGAAGCCGTTGCCGCCGTTGAGGCTTCCCATCCAGCCGCCGCCCCAGTGCCATGAACCGACGATGGGATATGCAAGGCCAACGAGAAGGGTGGCAAATATCATGAAGCTTGGGAGTTTGATGCGCTCAGCAACTGCACCAGAAACGATGGTTGCAGCTGTGGCCGCAAACATTGCCTGGAAGATGAAATCACCGTAACCAGTCATGCAAAGTCCAACGCCTCCGTAACCAAAGGTGTCGTCGATATTTCCCTCTCCAAATGGTCCGCCCAGTTTGAACCAGCCATTGAAGTCACCCGGGTAGTGTGTGTTAAAACCAATCAGGCAGTAGGTGACGATGCCAATGGCGATGATGAAGCAGTTTTTGAACAGGATGTTTACCGTGTTCTTCCTCTGCGTAAGGCCTGCCTCAAGTGAGGCGAATCCAAGGTGCATGAGAAACACCAGTGCGGCAGCAATGCATGTCCAAAGCATGGAGGTGGTGAAAAAGTCGAAGGCATAGGCGTAATCGCCCTGACCGCCGACCAACTCATCATATCCCGCTTTTAGTTCAGCATCATCTGCTAACAAGGATCCCGTTCCTGCTGCCAGGAAGGATAAGGGTAATATTGATTTTTTAATCATAGGATTGGTTGGTTGTTTGTTTGGTAGAATGAGAGACCTCTCCAGCACAAGGTGTGCCAAGACGATTGCGCAGCTGGGTGGAGGCATAATTTCAAGACTTGGCACGCTCCTTGCTATAATTTATGTCGCGCGCGCGAGTGTAGCATTTTGTGGAGTGTTTTTTTTTCCAATTGCCCCGGCTCAAACGCCCATCCAAACAAACCAAACAAAGACTATGAAATCACTAAAAGCCTATCTGACATCCTTTTTCATCCTGCTGGTAACCAGCTCGTATGCCTTCGCAGGTGATGACGCACTGAACACGGGTGACACCGCCTGGATGCTGACTGCCACTGTTCTCGTGCTGATGATGTGTTTGCCTGGCCTCGCCCTTTTCTATGGCGGCCTGGTACGTGCCAAGAACGTGCTCAGCATTTTCGTCCAATGTTTTGCCATGGCCGGCATCATGTCGGTTCTGTGGGTTGCTTTCGGCTATGCCATAGCAGCCGGAGAAGGCGGTAACGCCCACTTTGGCTGGGACAAGTCGCTGGCTTTTCTAAAGCACATTCAAGAGGACACACTCAGTGGAACCATTCCCGAGAGTGTCTGGGTGACATTTCAAATGACCTTTATCATCATCAGCCCTGCAATTATTGTGGGTGCCTTTGCCGAGCGGATGAAATTCTCAGCCATGTTGGTGTTTACCGTAATCTGGACCGTCCTGTCGTATCTGCCCATGTGGCACATGGCCTGGAGCTCCAATGGCCTGTTTCATAATCCCGGCTGGTTGATGTCCGAAGGGCAGGCTGCGATTGATTTTGCCGGAGGAAACGTGGTGCATATCAACGCGGGGATTGCGGGTCTGGTGGCTTGTATCTTTGTCGGCCGGCGCAAAGGCTACCCGGGTGCTGCCCTCGTGCCTCACAACGTGCCCTTTGTTCTGGTGGGTGCAGCTTTACTTTGGGTTGGTTGGTTTGGCTTTAATGCGGGCTCCGCCGCAGGAGCAAGTGGCAGCGCAGGCATGGCCATGCTGACCACACAGGTCGCCACTGCAGTGGCCGTGGTTGTCTGGATGGTCCTTGAGTGGATTATTTCCAAAAAGCCAACTGCTGTTGGTGTGGCCACAGGTGCCGTGGCAGGACTCGTTGCAATCACACCGGCTGCCGGCACAACCGATGTTGCAGGGGCTCTGGCCATAGGTGCCATTGCAAGCCTGCTGTGTTATCTCGCCGTTACCAAGCTTAAGCATGCCTTTAATTATGATGACAGTCTCGATGTCTTTGGCGTTCACGGTGTGGGAGGTATTGTGGGGGCTTTGCTCACAGGTGTTTTCATTCGTGAGGGTGCCGGAGAGGGTGGATTTGCCCAGTTCATCGTTCAGGGCAAAAGTGTGCTCGTCACCATTGTCTGGAGTGCGCTGGCCTCCGTCATAGCTGTCCTTGTAGCCAAGATTGTGTGCGGTGGAATCCGTGTTGAGGAAGAAGTCGAACACGGAGGCCTGGACCGCGATGAGCACGGCGAGGAAGCCTACAACTGGGAAGCCTAACATACATTCAAACACCCTGAGCCGGGGCCGTCAAGGTCCCCGGCTTTTTTGTGTCTCTGTGGCTGCATCACAAAGTTGGTACGCTTATTGCTCAAAGTTGTTCTGAATATGAAAAACACATTCAAAACACTATTGATAGGCGGCAGCTTGCTCACAGCATCCTCCGCATACGCAGAAATCGAGGCTGAGCTCTACACCGGTTATCATTCCATCTACGAATTCCGTGGCGTTGATTTAGGAGATGACCTGGTAGACACCGGTCTTGATCTCAATTACGAACTTGCCGAGGGTCTTTCACTCAACGGAGGTGCCTGGTACGCCAGCTGGGATGCAGGTGGTGCAGACGATGAGTTGGATTTATACATTGGATTGACTAAAACTCTGGGAGCCGTTGATGTCAGCGTTGGTTACACCCACTACTTTTTCCCCGGTGACAGCGACGCTAACACCGATGAAGTCTACCTTGGCCTGTCCACTGAGCTGGGTTGCGGCCTAGGTCTTGCCCTCACTTATTACGAGGACATCGATCAAATTGGCGGTGGTTATCTGGAGTTTGAAG
>CAYXEC010000036.1:0-20958 GCA_964463855.1 uncultured Verrucomicrobiales bacterium
GGGATGATGGGGGCTTCTGCAATGGGGGTGTCCTGGAGTTCGTCGCGCAGCATTTCGACACTAAACGGGACATCCTCACAGAGGTCGGCCTTGGTAAGGGCGATGATGATATTGGAAATGCCCAGATAGGTGAGAATATGCAGGTGTTCCTCTGATTGGGGCATCCAGCCATCATCCGCGGCAATAATAAACAAGGCAAGATCGAGAGCTCCTACACCAGCGACCATGTTGTTGACAAAGTCGGCATGCCCCGGGACATCAACAATACCCAGTTCGTAAGTTTCCTGTTCCGTCTCGAGCGACAGGTGGGCGAAGCCGAGGTCGATGGTGACACCGCGCATTTTTTCCTCGGGTAGGCGGTCAGGGTCTGTGCCTGTAAGGCACTTGACCAGCGATGACTTGCCATGATCGATGTGGCCGGCTGTGCCGAGGATGAGATGATGCGTCACGGGGCAAACATCAGAGATACTCTAAAAACAATCAAGCGCTTATGAGTTGGAGGACGGAGCAATGTCATTGTTGCGAAAAATATTTTTCACGCTGCTCATTGAGGCTTAGGCTGTAGATGTTTAAATCAATTCTTGATAATGCGCCCATGTCGATACTGACATCTCCTGTTGCCTGGCTGTAGCCATGGAGCTTGTTGTCTTTAATCGACGCCATTCTCAGTGTGATGAAGCCTCCGTGACAGAACCATGCGCGAACATCCCCCTTGTATTTCTTTGGCTCTTCGCGCTTGTCGCCAAGGCTGATGGATTGGATGTTGCTCACGGGAATATGTATGGGTGTGTGTTCGGTCTCTACCAACATGCGCCCGTTTTCTATAATGACCACCGTTCCCGGCACCACGTCTCCGTTGAGTAGTATGATGTTGTGAGGGTGTTGCGCTTGCTGCCCGGCTGCGTTACCGGCAGGCAGCTCCTTGGATGTGGCGTCCGGATTATCTGCCCTGATCCCGCTCCATGGAGAAATCTTGATGTTGGAGATGGATGTTCTGTTTGTTGTTTGCGAGACAAGGGACATGCCTGTGCCCAGGCCCTCAGGGTTGGGGTTGGTGGATTGGAGAATACAGGCTTGTTTGCCATCGATATATACGAGGGCCACACCTGTCTCACTATCGATGAAGAGTTCGAAACGTGCATTGCTACTGCGGATTCTATCGGCGAATCGCTGGCGGTTATCGCGTGTTTCCCTGCCGTTGATAAAAGTACTCATGCTCGCGGAGTAATTGTCGAAACTGATTTTATAGCAGGCTTTTGGATCCAGACTTGTGACATTGCCTGAATACAGAATCGCTGAGAAATTAGGGTATTTATCCCAACTTAAATCAAAACTCAGATGTGTCTTTTTATGCAGGCCAATGTCTTTGCCGATGATGGCTCTGTCTTGTCCTTCTGCAACGAGTTGGTTGCTCCTGAGTGTCCATGGTTTCACTTTGTCCTCAGCGGGCAGTTCCCATTCCTCAAGACTGTTCGGGCCATGGTATTGACCTCTTCCCTGGCTGACAATGTCCAGGGATTGCACCATGGACCTCTTGAGAGTGATGCTCTCCCCATACCGTGTATCAATAATGATGCTTTCGTTCGTGAGTTCTTTGAGCTCTCCGAGCAGGGTGTCGCCGGCTGTCTCCTGATTGCGGGGATGAAGTTGAATGCGGGTGTAGGGGTCGGGCGCTTGCTGAGTATTTTTGTTTTCAAGTTCTATGGAGAGAACATTGGAGAGAGGGAGTGTGGCAGGCACGCTGAGATAATAGGCTTCAAGGGAAAGCTCTTGCTGCTCGACGTTGAATGTGGGTGTGCCGGACAATCTGTCCCCATTGGTCATGAGTAATTTGGCCTCAGAAGGTTTGCCCAGGCCTGAATGAGCCAGCGCAAAACACAAAAAAACTGCAGCGATAGTTGTGAGCTGGCCAGCATGCATGTGTGTGGGCCTTGGGGAGGTGTGATTTATGATTTCCATGACCGGTTATGCTTATTTCTCATGCTGATGGTTGTCCTTGTTCGTGATGGATTGAACAAAGCTACGTGACAAACGCAGGGAACCGAGAATGGGGTGCTCGATTTCAACAGATTCCAGGCTGATCCTGGGTTCATTGGCTTGCAGCTGACCGCCCTCACCGAGCGCGAGCAGATACTTTGAGCGGGCTGTATCCTGCACTGCAGTTTCGCCGCCAAACAGGAGTGTGCTGACGTGATGATCAGGCACCGGCTCTGGCTCAGCGGAGAGCTCGTGGCTGATGGTGATTAAGCGCCTGGTTGAGTCTGCCGGCTGGATGGTGAGCAGTTTTCCTGAGATCACCTGACCCTGGTTGTCGGTAAGAATATCGGCTTTGCTCGCTACGAGGTCGGGATCATGGAATTTTTCGCCAATGTCGCCAATAATAGAGGAGACTGAGATCTTGCCGATGACACCGTTGCTGGGCTTCTCACTACGGTTATCGAAAATGATGTGATCTCCACTGAGAGCTTCGTATGGATCGTGCCATTTGCCCGCTAGCTCTGAGTTCAAGTAGAGTGAGACCACTCCTTTGGATTTGCAAACATGCAGATCGATGTGGAGTGCTGCATTGGGCTGTCGGAGAGCTTTGACTTCCGAGGAGCTGAGATTTGCGATTTTGAGCACTTGTCCTGTGCTATTGGGATAGCGGTTAATGACTACTCCCTCGGGGTTGATGGTTAACTCGTAGGTATTTTGTTTCTGTCTCGCAGAGGTGTTTTCAGCGCAGAAACGAAATATAAAATTGGGGTCTTTTTCCCAACTGAGATGAAACTGGAAACGTGCCTTGTCTGGCAGGCTGAGTTTCTGGGCCAGGTAACCACTACCAGCATAGAGCGCCTCATCATTGAGGGTCCACGTTCCGCTCGAAGCTGTCCACTGTTGAGGCTCCTGGCCTCCGGTAAAGAGAATCTCTCCTCTACCAACACCAAACCTCAGTGAGCTTAAACCCTCGCGCTTGAGGCTCATATCTCCAGCATATGTTGTAGAGATTTTAAGCGCATTTTCATCCATGGAGATCACATTGCATGGAAGTCTGTCACCATTGGTAAGGGTAAGGACCTCTGTGTGTGAGGAGCTTGCAGAGGTATCACGCGAAAATTCGATCTTATAGACAGAGGAGGCCTTGACTTGGAAGGGGGCTGGAGAGAGTGGGGTGGCAAATTCAAGGACTCCCTGATCAAAGGACTGAAGGGTGCCGCTGAGAATATCTCCTCTGTCTGTCTCCAGGGTTTCCCCATGAGACAGTTGGCCCAGTGCTAAGCTTAACAGGATGCTCAATGGTTGAGCATGGAATCGTCTTTTTTTCTTAGAAGTGATCATTCCAAAAATCCAGCAGGTTGTTTTGTTGTGAGAAGTCAATGATGCTGACGTAATCGGTATTCAAGTGAATCGTGCCCATGATTTCAGAAGATATAATGCCATGGCTTCCGTTGCTGGCGACAGGAGTTCCCGAGATGCGGCCATGGGGAAGTGTGTAGAAATGCACTAATGATTTTTTCTCGGCCTCAGGCTTGGTGAGAAGATTTTTAGAGGCGAAATTGATTTCAGTGATTTGCTCTTTGGGGATCTTGAGCTGGTTGCCATATTGCCCCTCAAAGCGGACCAGATCATCGCTCAGGCTCACGAACTTGCCTGAAAACCGGTCGAGGCCATTGCTGAGTAAAACGATGTCGTGGTCACTGTTGCGGGCACTGCGAGCCGAGTCTTCCAAACCATTCCAATGTGCAATGGTGATATCACTGATGCGAATCCTGGATGGAGTGTGGGTATAGGCCGGTTTGAAAAAAGCCAGGGCATTGCCTTTTTTGTCGGGCAAATCAGCAAGGGGCCATTTCATTTTGAATTCCCCATCCAGATAGAAAAGGAGTTGTTTCTTGTGGCGATCAACCCTGAATTCCACGTGCGCAGTCTCTGCATTGCGCAAATTCACACTTGCGCTATCCTCCACACGGTTTTTTTCAGGTTCGCCGTTCTCGTCAAAACTATAGGTATAGAGACTTACGCTGTGGTTGTTAATGTAGATGGTGTGTGCATTGCCAATGGCGGTGGCCATGTAGCTCTTGAGGTTTTTCGTTGTTTGGCATGCAGGTGGAGAGAGGTCGGCAAAGAGTCCTATCTGGGCGTAAAGCGAATCTTGCCACGCCAGTTCGAAGGACAGGATGCACTTGTCGGGCAGGGCGTTTTCCATCACGAGACAGTGGTGCTGCTGCTGCCCGGACCACCACGCGTTAGACAGGCATTGCCAGCCTTTGTATGCCGGGTCGGCTATATCTTTGCTTGTCGGTTGTTCTGATTTTTGGGCATCCAGGTCCGGGTTTTGGGCGGCTATGGTGGCAATCGTTTTCCAACCAGCGGTATTGAGTGGGCCGTAATAGTGCAGCTTGCCCCCGTGCGGCTTCAGGCTGAGCGAGGAAACCTTGTCTCTGGAAAGCTCAATAATGCCCAGATACGGGCACTCGACATGGATGGTGTCTGCGTTGGCTGCCGTGACATTGCCGTGCACGATATCCCCGTTAATGAGTGAGATGGTTGATTCTGCGTGAGTCCGCAATTTGGCAAGACCGCCCCGGAGAACAATGCGGTGTATTTTATCCGTGGTAAAGAGGATGGGTTGTGCTGCCTCCGGGCTTTTCCATTGGATGCTCCGGCCATCCGAAAAGCCATTGAAGGATCCATGCAGGGTGTCGCTGTTGGTGAAACGAAGCAGGTCCGGTCTGCGGGTTCCACTCCCGATGTCGGCTGCTTGCTCGTCTGCTGCAGTTTTTTGACCCTGGGCACAGAAGCCGCATGAGATCCATAGCAGAGTGACCATCAGGCGCTTCATTTCTCGTAAATGGGTAGAAATCGATAATTCAGTGCCAGCGAGAGGCAGGCTGTGGCGGTGCAATACGCATTGCCATGATTGCCTGCAAAGGATCCGTCGGGAAGCTGGAGGGCCGAGAGCAGGCGCGTGTTGTTTTTGTTCCATTTCTGCCAGATTTCCTCGTCTGCCTGGAATAGAGCCTGAGCCATGTAGTAGCGCAGGTAGAAAGGCCAGGGGGTCTCGAGCTTGTCGAGATTGCGCTCCAGGTAATCTGTGGAGCTTTGATAGCCTTGTTCGTCTTTCTTTTTGGCCAGTGCATAACATAGCGAGCCGATGGCGGTGAGTGTCACTCTGGAGCCCGATCTGTGAGCATATCCATAGCCTCCATTGGAACTGCGGCAGCTTTTCATATAGCCAAGCCCTCTCTCAATGGCCTCATCGGGGACGGCGATGCCGGCATTGCGCGCAGCCAGCAGGGCCACAAGCTGGCAGCCTGAAACACTGGTGTCTGCGTCCTTTCTCTCGGGGCTATAGCGCCAGCCTCCCCGGGAATTGTTTTTCTGGGCTTCGAGTATCAGTTCGACACATTTTTTGAGCGCAGGTGCAATGCGCTTGTCATTGACCATGCCGTAGCATTCAGCAAGTGCGAGTGTGGCAAAGCCGTGGTCATACATTTGTGGGCCCATGTAGCCATTGGGGCCTTCCTGATGCTTTTTGATCAGGTAGTCCAAGGATTTTTTGATTTGCGGCGCGTAGGGTCCGTTGTTTGGATCATCGCCGTGTGCAAGAAAAGCCATAATGCACAAGCCTACCACACCCGGCCGAGTCCCTGTGCCATCTCCCCAGGAACCGTTGGCGGATTGCGAGTTGGAGAGGTAATTGAGACCTCGTTTGTAGATGCCTTCAATTTCGCTGGGAATGGGATCGTTTTGGAAGCGGGGTATAGTCTGGGCCTTAGCGGGCACGGTCATCATCAATGACAGAAGAGGGAGGGTGCAAAGGCCCATGAGGCAGGAGGAGAGTTTATCAATCTTCACTCGGGAGAGAGCCTGTCCAAAGCCGGAGAAGGCGTATGTAAGAGCCTTGAATTTCATGCTGCCTTGTTTCTCGCTTTCACGTTTCTCATTTTTGTGGCGAAGGCCTGAAGCTTTGTTGCTCCACACCCCTGTTGTAGGCATCCATTGCCTGGTGGAATTCCCTGGGCAAGGTGCTGCCGGTGGATCCTGAGTTTCTAGGGACCCGACGGCTTGCGTTTTCTGCGGTATTGTCGTTATCATTTTTGTCTCCGGTTTTGCCGGTGCCATTGCCACCGTTACCAGCTTGTTGACCGCTTCCCCCGGGCTGATCTCCGGGTTGATTGCCCGGCTGTTGGTTTTGGCCGACATCTCTTCCTCCTTCCATCATGTTTTTGAGCATATCGAGCATGGAACCCATGCTTTTCTGGCTGCTCTTTCATCCGCCGCCCTCTTGCTGGTTTTGTTGTTTTTTCTTTGCCGCTTCAAAGATTTTTTCAATCACCTCGGTCTCAGTGGCAATGGTCTCACCTCCGGTGTTTTTCTGATCAAGGAGGTCAGTTGCATCAGCCATGATCACTTCGATTTCACGCAGTAAGCCGATAACCTCGGCATCTGTCTGCTCATCGATGAGATCCTGGACATCGGCGGAGAGCTCATCTTGCTCAATGGCAAGTAATTGGGCTTTTTCCCCGTGCTGCTTTATTGCATCAGTTCTTTCTCCATCAAGCTCATCAGCCAGGCATGTGAAGCAGCTCGAGATGAGGAATAGGAAAAGGTGTGTTTTTTTGTTCATCAATTTGGCTTGGGGTTCTCAATCTGCAGGGATCGGCGCAGATCCTCGAGGGCGCGTGTGCGTGCACGGATGTCCTGTTCCTTCTGAATCATACGCATTACTTTGAGCATGAACTCAAAATCCTGATCTTCCTGCGAGCTGCCACCGCCGCCGCCACCCCCGCCACCGCTCATTTTGTCGCCTTCGAGCTTGGTAACCCACTTTTTGATTTCTTCTGCCCAGTATCTGGAGTGAACAATGGCCGAGTAGGAGATGTTGGCTTGTATTTGCCGGGCCAGATCATCGAGTTTATGGTCAATCATTGACTCGCGCATCATCTCATGAAGTTCCTTGTGTTCCGGTTTCTGTGTGCGTGAGTAGTAATGCCCCAGGTCTTCCTGAATCCATCTCAGGGCGTTGGCATTCTGGCGCTGCTTGATGTTTGTTCCAGTCATTGCGCGTTGTTCGACAGGGTCAAGATTATCGTAATGGTAACCGATAACCTCATCGATGATATCGATGATGCTGTGGGCAATGCTGTCCTGTGCACGGGCAGCGCGCTTGAGCCGGTTGACAAAGGTTCCAGCTTCAAACATCTGGTTGGCGTCCTTGGCGTCCTCCAAGGCCTGGTTCATTTTCTCTATGGCTTTCTGCTGCCTATCAATGGCCTCTTTGAGGTCTTGCTGTGATTTTTCATTAGTGTTGCGCCGGTCTTGGGCATCCTCGAGCTTTTTTTCAACGCCTGGCAAATCTTGATTGGCGAGTTCCTTCATGGATTGGAGCGCACCTGCCATTTTCTGAAGTGTTTGCTCTTCAATCTCTCCATTGCGAACCGCGTCCTTGAAGAGCTTCTCCATGCGCTGGGCCAGGTCTTGCATCCGCTCCCTGTTATTAGCCTCGCCATCCTGTTGACGCCTTAATTTGTCCCTGGAGGCCTCATTCTGCAAATCCTTGCCCATCTTGCGCTCTGCTCGCAGGTTCTCATCGTTGAGGTTTTGTTCCTTGCGGGAGATGTCCTCTAGCTCACCAATGGCGCTATCAAACTGATTCTTGAGTACTTGAGCGTGCTCATTGGGGCTGAGAATATACAAGACAATGGGTTCTGAATATATGCGGCCTCGCCCGGGTTTGTAATCTTCCGCCCATGACCTCAGGATGACTTTCTGTGGCTCAATAGAGAGGTTGGCAGGTGAGAATGAGGATGCTGCATTGATGGTAGTGTGTGTCGGGCCTCCCTTTTCGATGCTGAATTCGCCCTGAGTGGGTTTGCCGGAGGCGGGATCTTTCCCAGTGCCCTCCCATGCAATACCGCAAGCTTTCAGGCCGTAGTCATCCTCTGCCATGACATCAAACTGGATCGTCTCCTCGGCGAGCATGATGTGCTCACGCTCAACCCCCTGAATGTAGCTGGAGGGGGCGAGGTCTGCAACCGGCTCTATTCGAATTTGAAAGGGGTTGGCAGCACTGAGTTGGTAAATGTCCTGCCAATGGATGCTAAGCAGCAATGATTCAAGGGCAACGGGGATGTCTGCACTTGTCAGTGTCCTGCCATCGAGAGTGAGCTCAATTTGCTCGACAATGGTTTGTTGATCCTGGGGTTGTCCAGCCTCGTCGTTGTCCGTCTGGAGCGGTTCTGAATACTCGATCTCTCTGGGTAAAGTCGTGAGCTCGGCGTTTGCATTGAGAAGCTGTCTGGTCGTCGTAGTGGAAACGCTTATGGAGCTTGCCTCCACCAGAGTGATGTAGCCAGATCGAAGATCCGAGTTCTCATTGGCGCGTTGCAGGTAGTCCGGGAGCTTGATAGTGGCATGGATCTTCTCCACTTCAGGCCTCATGATAGGCTCGAAAGGAAGCCTGTGGTGCGCGTCATGCGCCTCGATAGTGACGTGGTCCTGTGCCCGCTGGCCCGGGAAATTGAATAGGTAGGCGCCATCGCTTAGAGGAGCCTCAATCCATTCACCATTGCCGTAGCGTGCCCGGGCAAGCCTGGGTTTGTGGCCGGTATCCCGGGCAAGGGGTATGTTCAGTGAGAAAGCTTCTCCGTAGGGTATGTGCTCCGGGTTTCCGATGGCAGAGAGATCAAGGCGAGTGAAGGTGAAGCGCTCTGTTTGCGCATAAGGCATGAGCCATCGCTTCAAGGAGTTCATTCCAGCTTCCGGTACGAATAGTATCAGGGAGGTGGATATGACGAGCAGGCCGGTCACGGCGCAAAACCACTTGCGGTGCCGTGGATTGGGTAGCGCACTTGTGAGATCCACCTTGGAGGCGTCCACAGCGACTGTCTGCATGGCAGCTGCGCGAAGCTGGGGGGAGAGCGTCTCTTTACGTTCTCTTTGATCCTGCAGTTCAACTGCTCCGAGCAGGCGGTCGCCCAATTTGGGGAAACGTGCTGAGATCAGGCGGGCGAGCTGGTTCTCGTGTCGGTGTCGATAAACCCATCGATGAATCCAGTAGGGAGCAAAAATGGCGATGAGTGAGCTGCCGGACAAGAGGATGACAAGGCGCAGGGTGGGGGGAGTTTCAACGAAACGGTCCAGCAGGAAGACAAGCAGAAAAGAGACAAGTAAGCCTGCGCAACCCGCAAGAAATGCCTCTGCGATTTTGACATGCCAGAGCCTTTTGCGAAACGCATCAAGCTGCTTCTGCAGGCCTTCAGGAATAGGGGCCAGATGAGTTTGCTTGGATGGTGATGGTCGCTGTGCCGGCATGAGCTGGACGGATAAATCCTTAGAGGGTGGCGGGGTGTCGGGTGAAGAGCGCGCCAGATATGACAGATGGCGCATTTAACTCACTAGGTGAGCCTCTCATGGGCTCCATGCTATTTCCAGCGGAAATTGAAGCTCATTACCAAGTAGTAGAACGCCAGCAGAGCCGATATTTTTCTGCATAAATGCTTTAAAATACGTGGGCTTGCGGCCCGTTTGGCTTGGTCTGGAGAGAGCGAGGTGGCATGGCCATGCACTGTCACCAGGGAGGGATTGGGGCCAGATGCCGCCTCACTATGGGCGCAGCGTTTTAAAATCCGCCCATCATATGGGCTTGCATTCTGCGTTGTCTGCATTATTGCCCAGCGCAGACTTTGAGAGATTTGCAGACAAAGCCGGCGTGGACCGAGGGTGACACAGGAATCCCATTGCCTAAGACCAGGCACGGGTGTTCGGTGTGTTTGCCGACCTGGGAGTCTGTTCTCGGTTATGAGGAAAAAAGGGACAAGGTTATCCGCAAACTCAGGGCAGGATACCCACGTTTTGTATTGCATCCGGCAACGGCCAGACTGTTTGCCGAGGCAGGGAGGTCACTCGCGCAAAATGGCATGAAGGTGGTGCTTTTCCCGAGCCGGGAAGTAGCGCAGCGAGCGCAACGTTTTGTCGAGAAGCGCAGTGGTTCTGCCTCCAGGATAGCCAGCTACGAGGGCTTGCAGGCACTCATCGTTACAGAGGAAGACTACCCCGTGGCCATGGAATACTGGCGCTACACAGGAGAAATCATCAGCAGCAGGCAGGCCGAGCACATTCTTCAGGGAGAGCCAAGTGCCGAATACAAGGCCAAAAGCCTGCGCAAACGACTCGCCAAGCTGGGTAATTACTCGCCTGAGGACGTTTATCTCTATGAAAACGGCATGGCTGGGATGTTTGCCATTCACCGGGCACTGAATCATTTGCTGCCCGGCAGAAAAACCCTGCAGTTGGAATTTCCCTACGTGGATGCCATGCGGGTGCAAAATCATTTTGGCAATGGTGTGGTATTTCTCAATGAGGCCGTCGGTGAGTCCTTCGATGAAGCTCTCAGGCGCATTGCCAATGGCGAGTTCTCGGCGGTTTTTTGTGAGGCTCCCAGTAACCCACTCCTCAGAACCGTTGATCTGGCGGCAGTTTCCAAGGCATGCCGTGAGGGCGGTATTCCACTGGTGGTGGATGATACCACTTGCTCGGTGGCCAATATCAAGGTGGACCGTTTTGCTGATATTATCACAACGAGCCTGACCAAGTGGATATCCGGCAAGGGTGATGTGATGGCCGGCCAGGTTACTTTGATGCCTGGATCTCCCAAGTATTCCGAGTTGCAGCAGTTTTTTGGTGATGACTGCCCGGGAGGTTCAAGGTTATACCCTTCCGATGCAAGGGTGTTGGCGCGCAACATCAGTGGCTTCAGCCGCCGGATGAAAAAGTCCAACGAGGGAGGGGAATTACTCGCCGATTTTTTGTCAAACCACCCTGCTGTTGAGAAGATATGGTATCCCAAGTTCACGACTCCGGAGCTCTATGATGCCATCAAGCGCAAACAGGGTGGTTATGGAGGACTGGTTTCCTTCATTCTCAAAAACCGCAAGAAGACTGCCGGGTTCTACGATGCACTGAGGATTTCCAAGGGGCCAAGTCTCGGGACTGAGTTCAGCCTGGCCTGTCCTTACACCTTGTTGGCGCATTACGATGAATTGGATTGGGCGGAGGGCTGCGGTCTGGATCGTCACCTGATTCGCATCTCAGTGGGTCAGGAGGATGCGGATGATGTAATTGAGAGGGTGGGTGAGGCATTGGCCTCCATTTGATCCTGTCTTTTATGGTTTATTCACGGTTGGTATGGTATTTGCTACCATGTTTTTGTAAGTTGCAAACCAGCTTTCCACATAGCCCCGAAAAAAGGGTTGCGTGCACAAACCATAGGACTTATAGGAACGCGTCTTCAAAATATACGTCATAATATTTGACATTTGAGGCCCCCTGTAACCCTATCGAATCACTTGTTAAACTACGAAAAACAGTAATATCATGGCCAAATCAAAGACCCGATTAGCTTTGCGTGTGAACGAGGAGAACCCAAACCACCACTTATGGAACAATCGTGGTGTGTGGTGGTGTCACCTTACCGTGCACAAGAATGATGCAACATCTGAGCGCCTGCGTTTTTCCCTCAAGACACGTGACCTCGAGAGCGCCCGTGATCGTCGCGACAGGATCCTGCGTGACATCGCAGAGCATTACGAGATTGCCGCCTAGTCGGCTCCATGTCCGGCGATTCTTATTCCGTGGTGACCTTGTAAAGCCTTTGGTGCTCGGAGATTGCATTTTGGGTTATTTTGCCCCTTCTCATTCCCTGTTTGGCTGTTAAATTAACAGCGAATGGCTCGCGAGTATAAACTATCTTCGAAAAAAGCTCCAGATACCACGGGCTCTGGAATTGACTATGCTTCTGAGCTCAATGAGCAGCAATATGCAGCGGTGAGTTCCAAGCCGGGCCCCGCACTCGTCATTGCCGGTGCAGGATCCGGAAAAACGCGCACACTGACCCATCGTGTTGCTTATTTGCTCGATAAGGGAGTGGATGCCGGAAATATCCTCCTGCTCACTTTTACCAACAAGGCCGCACGTGAGATGCTGGAGCGCGTTGAGCAGCTTGTGCCGAAGGATATTGCGAGTTTGTGGAGCGGCACGTTTCACTCCATTGGTAACCGGATTTTGCGTAAGCATGCAGAGGATATCGGATTTACCCGGTCTTTTTCCATTCTCGATCGCGATGACCAGAAATCCTTGCTGTCCGATGTTGTCAAGGGCTTGAAGCTTGATACCGGGGGTAGACGCTTTCCCAAACCGGAGCTGCTGGCATCCATTTTTAGTCTCGCCGAGAATACCGGTGAATCGCTTGAGGATATTCTCGAGTATCGCTATCCCCACCTTGAAGAGTGGCAGGAGGAAATCATACAGGCCAGAAGGGCTTACTGTAAGAGAAAGAAAGAAGCCAACTCCATGGACTTTGATGATCTGCTGACCAAGACCCTGGCTTTGCTGCAGGATCACACGGAATTGCGACGGCTTTATCAGCGCAAATTCCAGCATGTTCTTGTAGATGAGTACCAGGATACCAACAAAGTGCAGTGCGACTTGATTGATTTGCTTGTCGGCGAGAACCAATACCTGATGGTTGTGGGTGATGATGCCCAATCCATCTATTCCTGGCGGGGTGCCAATGTGGACAATATACTTGGCTTTCAGGATAAGTATCCGGGCGCGGAAATTTTCAAAATAGAGACCAATTACCGATCAGTTCCCGAGGTACTTGAGCTCTCCAATGCCGCGATCCGCCCAAACAGATCCAAGTATGAAAAGGAGCTCATACCGGCAAGGGAGGGGGGCGCGATGACCCCGGCGCTCGTTGCTCTGGATGATCCTTCCGTGCAGGCGGAGTTTCTGGCCGAGAGGATCGACGAGCTTATTGGTGAGGGTGTGAGCCCTGATGAAATTGCCGTTCTTTACCGTGCCCATTACCAGAGTATGGAAATCCAGATGGAGCTCACTCGTCGGGATTTGCCGTTTCAAATCACCAGTGGATTGAGGTTTTTCGAGCAGGCGCACATCAAGGATGTGTCTGCCATGATCAGGTTTGTGGTCAACGGGCGTGATGAAGTCAGCTTCAAGAGAATGGTGCTTTTGCTGCCGGGGATAGGGGCCAAAACTGCTGATCGTTTATGGCAATCATGGACGTATTCGGCCGCGGGCCGCAGTGTGGAAGTGCCCGAGTCATTTTCGCAGGCCCTGCTGACACTGAGTGTGCCGGCCAAGGCCAGGGATTCATGGGAGCAACTTTGCCATACGCTCGATGAGCTTGCTCCGGACGGGCGATTTGAGCGCCCGTCGAACATGATTTTCAGTGTTCTGGAGGGAGTTTACGAGGACTACATGCGGGCCACCTTCGACAACTACGAGCACCGCAAGCAGGATATTGAGCAACTCATGCAATATGGTGAGAATTATGAGGATGTGCTCGAATTTCTCGCCCAGCTCTCACTGATGTCGTCGGTTGATGGAGATCCCGGCCAAGGTGATGATCAGCAACAAGACTCGAGTGAGTGTGTGATGCTCTCGTCCATTCATCAGGCGAAGGGCCTGGAGTGGAAAGTGGTTTTTGTTGTCTGGTTGGCGGATGGCATGTTTCCAAACAGCAGGGTGCTTGATTCCGGTGATAACGATATGTTCGAAGAGGAACGCCGGCTCTTTTACGTGGCAGTCACGCGGGCCAAGGACCAGCTCTATCTCACTTATCCCATGACCAATCCGAAAAGCTACACAGGGGAATATGTGACCAAGCCATCCCGATTCCTGGATGCGATACCCACGGAGTTAACCGAGGAGTGGGAAGTTTCGACCTGGTGAGTCCATGGAGGGTAAATCCTCCGGCTCACAGAGGTGGATTTGGTGCGAGTGCCGACAAAGATCTAGTGATGGTGCCCATCATGATGGTCATGATCATGATGGTGATCACAGGTGCAGGCGTATTCCAAGTAATCACATGTGTTGCAAGCACTGAGATCGAGCATGAATTTCTCCCTCACAGGTGATGTATTTTGATCTGTTTTAATGGTCAGGATGACCGGGTATTTATTGCCTTCAGGGAGCTTCTCGTTGGACATGAGAAAGGCGCCATCTGCGATTTTGGCAAAGGTGAGTATTGTTGGCTTGCTGCGGTCGCCGCAGACAACGTCGACGCTTTGCCCTGCAACGGGAATCGCCGTGTTTTGCTCATCGAGAAAGGTGATGCGAACCTTGTTTTCTGATGACACGGAAAACTCTGCGTGTGGTTTCACGGATGTGATGATTCTGCCTCCGTTCGGGCCAGCGACCTTTTTAGGGTGATCGTGTTCATCCTGATCTTCTGCTGCGGCTGCCTGGTGCTCGCCGGGGGCATGATCGGCAACCCCGTCTCCATCATGGTCATGGGGGACATGGCTGGTTTTGTCCTGACATGCATTCAATACCAGTGAGCAGGCTATTGTCGTTAATGCGGTGAGTGATGATTTCGTTTGTTTCATGATCTTTGTTTGATGTTTGAAATGGTGCCCGCTAACGAGGCGGCTTGAAAGAGTGAATTTGTTTTATTATTCTGATGCACGGGTTTGTTTTTGAACAGATTCCAGAGCCGCCTTCCGGCCAAAGAGCCAGAACACAGCAGGTGTGACGCCCAGCCCGAGAATCGTCGAGGTGACCAGCCCTCCAACGATGACAATAGCCACGGGGTTGAGTATTTCCTTGCCCGGAGCTTCCGCTGGATGTGAGTCGGCCAGTCCTGGAATGAATCCCAGATTTGCCACCAGAGGCAGTAATGCAATGCCGGCTGAGAGAGCCGTCATCAGAACAGGAACCAGTCGCTCGAGAGTGCCGCGCTCGATCATTTGCCTGCTGAATTCCTCACCCTCGTAACGCATGAGGTGCAAGTAATGAGAGATCATCATAATACTATTCCTGGCCGCGATGCCGGCGATGGCGATAAAACCGACAAGGGTGGCGATGCTGATGTTCTGGAGAGTCAAATAGGTGAGAAAGATTCCGCCAATGAGAGCCAGTGGAATATCTGCGATGACTTGGAGGGTAAAGACTGCCGTGCCAAAGTAGCTATAGAGCAGGAAGGCGATGACAAGCAGGATGACCACTGACATGATGGCAATGCGCTTGCTGGCCTCTTGCTGGGCAACATATTCGCCTTCGTAGCTTATGTGGTAACCGTCAGGTAGGTTGATTTCCTGCGCAACTTTCGCCTGGAGTTGATCAACGAGCTCAACGAGGTTCTTGGTTGTCGGGTTAATGCTGACGACAAAGCGGCGTTGGGTGTTTTCCCTTTGGATTGTGTTGGGGCCCTTTGCCTGGCGAATGTCTGCCAGGTTTTTGAGCTGGACCCTCTGATTACTGGAGGTTTCAAAATACATGTTTGCCAGCCGTTCGGGGGACTCTCTCCATTCCAGCGGGAGCCGAACCACAACATCGTAAATGCGCTGGTTCTCATGGATTTCACTGACGGTTTCACCTCCCAGGAGCGTGGCCAGTCGATTGTTCAAATCCCCGGGAGTGATTCCATATGCCCGGGCACGCTCCCGGTCTACTTCAATGCGTAGCTGGGGTATGGGTGCCTGTTGTTCCCCCCTTGCTTCCTCAAGCCCGGGGATCTCGCGTGCCAAGTCCTGAATACGTGTGCCAATACGGCGTAGTTCACCAAGGTCGTCACCTTTGACCTTGATGGCAATCTTGGCGGATACGCCGCTAAGCATGTGCCCAATACGGTCTGCCAAAGGGCTGCTGATAGCTGAGAAAGTGCCCGGCAGACTGGTGGGGTGCATCACTCGCCGTATGTCTGCAAGGATGTCGTTGCGGGAACGACTTGAGCCTGTGTCGAAGTCCACTTCGAACTCCACCGTTGATACGGGAACGACATGATCGCCGCGCTCGGCGCGCCCGGCCCGGTAGCCGACTTTTGTCACGCCATCGATTTTCATGAGCATCTTGCTGGCGGTGTCAGCGAGCTCAGTGGTTTGTTTGAGCGAGGTTCCCGGGGCGGTGGTGGTGGCGATGACGGCAGTTGGCTCCCGGAAGGCTGGGAGGAAATTACGACTCATGGCGGGGTAGAGTGCAGCAGCCCCAATGAGAAGGATGGAGGCAATGGCTAGCACGGCGAATGGATGGCTCAGGGCCAGCTTTAACCAGGTGTTTTTGAGCAGGTGTTTTAACCAAAGGACTATTTTGCTCTCCTTGTGTTCTTGCTCTTCTTTTGGATGAAGCAGGTAGAAAGATAGCACGGGGATGACCGTCAGCGAGACCAGGAACGAGGCCGCCATGCTGACTATGGTGGCGATGGCAATGGGGGTAAACAATCTGCCCTCAACTCCCTCCAGGGCAAGGAGGGGAATGAACACCAGGATGATGAGAATCGTGGCATAGAGAATGGAGCTGCGAACTTCAGACGAGGCATCGGCGATGACCTCCAGTCTGGGGCGGGGTTGTTTGCTGGCCGCATTCTCCCGCAGTCTCCGGAAGACGTTCTCGACATCGACAATGGCATCATCAACCACAATGCCGATGGCGACGGCAAGACCACCCAAAGTCATCGAGTTGACGCTGAGATCAAAGAAATCAAACACCATAACGGCGATACCTAATGACAGGGGAATGGAGGTGATGGTGATGAACGTCACCCGCAAGTTCATCAGGAAAAGCAGTAAGATGATAGACACCATGATAACTCCAAGCCACAGGGCCTCGGTGAGATTGTGATAGGAGAGTTTGATAAATTCAGATTGCTTGTAGATCGGTGTCAGGGCCACTCCAGGCGGAAGGCTTGCACTGATCTCTGCGAGAGCTGTATCGATATTGTGAGTGAGCTCCAGGGTGTCAAAGCCTGGCGACTTGGTAATACTCAAAACCACTCCCCGGTGAGCGTTTGCAGAGGCGTCTCCGCGCATAGGCTCCGTGTCCCAGACAATGTTGGCCACATCCTTGATGCGTATGGAGCGGTCATGCACGCGGCGAACCTCCGTGTTGCCGATGGCATCCAAATCCGTTGTCATGGCAAGGTTTCTCACCATGACCTCCTGGGCGCTTTGAGTCAGAAAACCGCCCGTGGTATTGCTGACAACCTTGCTTGCAGCTTCTCGGAGCTCATCAAAACTCACGCCATGTGAAAGCATGCGCTCCGGGTCGGGCTGGATCTGGAGTTGTTTGATGCCGCCGCCCATCGAGAGGACTTCAGCGACACCCCGGATTCCCTGGATGCGTCTGGAAATGGTCCAATCTGCCAGGGAGCGCAAATCACGAGGGTGGATTTGCCCTGTCGGGTCGGTAACTCCCAGTAGCATGATATTACCCATTAAGGATGCAACCGGAGTCATGTATGGAACGACGCCTTGTGGCAGGTTGTCAGTTGCCCCCAGCAGACGTTCCTGAACAAATTGCCTCGCTTGATAGATGTCCGTTCCCCAGTCAAATTCAACAAAGATAAGTGAGAGGCCGACGTCACTTGTGGCGCGGAGGCGGGTGACTCCGGTGACACCCATGAGGCTGTTTTCAAGTGGGACGGTGACCAGTGTCTCGACCTCCTCCGGGGCAAGACCTGGAGACTCTGTGAGGATCGTCACCGTGGGTTTGGTGAGATCAGGCAGCACCTCCACCGGCAGCTGAGTACTGCGGTAATAACCCATACACAGCAGGACAACTGCGATGGTGAGAATCAGACCTCTTTGCGCCAGAGAGAAACGGATGAGCGAGTTTAACATGATTCGAGAGTCGGCATAGCTTGCCTCGTGTGGTGGTTTTATGTTTGGGGCTGATGACTCGAGCGTCTGTGCCTAATGCTGCTGAGGATGAGTAAAAGCAGCAGCACGACAGTTGACGCGGAAAGAAATAAGACGAGCCCCCTCTGATGGTGAGGATGGGAGTCGGCGTGATGCTCAGTGGATTGATGTTTCTGGGATTGCGTCATTTCGGAGCCGTCCTCGTTGTGCTCGTGGCCATGGGCGGCATCGAGTGCCTCCTTGAGTGAGAGGCCGGACCCGCTGGCAAAGCTCAGCGCGTAGGAGCCTGATGTTACCACCTCATCCCCGGGAAAGAGCCCGCTGAGAATCTCTACATAGCGGTCATTTTGTTCTCCGGTCTGGACGGGCAGGCGGGTAAAGGCGTTGGGGATTTCAATGTGCTTCACATACACCACGCGGTGTGCGTCATCTCCCTGGAGTGCCTCACGAGGTACGGCCATGACATTCTCACGGCTAGAGGTCACGATGGAAAATTCTGCGCGCATGCCGGGCCGCAAGAGGATATCTTTGTTGGGCACCTTGAAAATAGCCCCGATGGTGCCTCCTTCCAGATTCGCCTTGGGCTCAAACCTCAGGAGTTCTCCATCGATAGTGGTTCCTCCGAGGGCGGGTATGCGTATGTGTGCTTTGGTCCCGGGCTGGATTTTGCTGATGGTATCTTCCGGTACTTGGGCGGTCGCCCATACTTCTCCAAGATCCATGATGTCGAGGAGCTCTTTTTCAGGTTCGACAGGTTCACCCAAACGAATGTGGCTAGCCACAATGAGCCCGTGACGAGGGGCCCGGAGCTCGATGACGGGGGGTGGATTCCCGGGTTGGCGGCTTTCAACGCGAACCAGAACATCGTTCTTTTTTACCATGTCTCCCTCAAAGGCGTTCACGCCGACGATTCGGCCTGAGATGCGGCTGCTCAGTACGGAGTGGTTTTGAGGGATCTCGCGGATATGACCGATAGCGAAAATGGTGCTCTCAAAGTCTTTGCGCTCAACCACAGCATATTGGATGTCCAGGTTTTTGATGCCCTCTGGTTTCAGTGAGATGAATCCTTCCCCGGTGCCGTCTACTTCACCTGCATTGGTAATTAAACAGGAAGCCAAACTCAATAAGAGTTGGGTGAATATTCTGATACTTGGATTGTTCATGGTGATAATTGGTTCAAAAGAATGTGGCTCTATTGGTGTAGGCTCGACAGGTAGCGGGTTTTTGCCAGATGGAAGTCTCGCAGGGCTTCGAGTCTGGCGGAGGCGAGCTTGAGGACCTGCTCTCTGGCACGCAGGGTGGTTTGCATGTCTCCTTGTCCCTCGTGGAAAGAGTTAAGGGCGAGTGCTGCTTGCTCGTGCGCAAGGGGTAGAAGTTGTTGTGATATCTCATCGCCGATTCTTGCCCACTGGGCCATTTGCTCGTAGGCGGTTGCTGCTTGATGTTGAATGTGATGCTCAAGAGCTGTTGCCTCGAGCTGCCGGCGGCCTGATCTTGCATCGGCCGCGTCGATGGCTCCCTGATTGCGATCCCAGAAGGGGATGGGTATGCGAATTCCTATGCCGAAATGTTGCTCGGTTTCGTAGCCCAGCGGAGCATCCTCTGTGCGGTTGGCTCCAGCGCTCAAAGTAAGCTCGATGTCTTCATGGGACCTGGCGCGTTCAAGTTTTGCGTATGTTTCTGCTGCGGAGGCGTGAAATTTTGCTGCGATCAAGTCAGGGCGCTGATCTGCCCGGTATGACCGTGATGGCAATTTGAAATCCGACAAGTCCCCGGATATTACAAGGGGTTCTGCTGTGGCCATGCCGAGCAGTGGCCTCAGTTCTCCCTCTAACATGGCTTTGCGTGCTGCCAACTGGTGCAATTGATTGGTGAATTGTGCTGCCTCGATTTTAGCTTGGCCGGCATCCAACAATGAGCCCTCTCCTTTTTTGGACAACTCGCGAAGGTGAGAGGCAAACTCATCAGCTAGAGACTGTTGCTTGCGAAGTAACTGCCCTTGTTTCTTAATAGCCAAAATCCTTATGACCAGCTCTTTGGCGCTTGATGCGAGACGTCGTTCCACGTCTTTAACCTCTGCCTCAGCGGCTCTGAGAGACGCCTCGGACATGGTCCTGGCAAGAGACAGGCGATTAGTGAGAGGGAACTTCTGGGCAACACTCACGCTGAAAGAATGTTCCAGAAAGTCCGGGTCATGAGATGCGTCTATACCCAGCACCGGGTTGCTCAAGCGTCCCGACTGGGTCAGCCTGCCCATGGCCTCGTCAATGCGTTTGCGTGCGGCAGCGAGGTCAGGGTTTTGTTTGGAGACACGATCCTCGATCAAGTCGAGAGAAATAATGAGTGCTTCGCGGGCCTGCAATGCTGAGACGGGAACACTCCACGTGGCGATCATGGATATGAGCAACGATACGCTGGCTCGATAGCCTGAATAATGGTTGTGAATAGGCATGTTGAAAATGACTGGATGTTTTGATGTGTGCATTGAGTGGGCTTTATGCCGTGCTCAACAGGAGGCTGCCCGGCTGAAAAAACCCAGACAGGCAATGAAAATGGCCCACAAAAAAATGATAGCTCTCAGTGCGGAGCGTTTTGGGTGGGCGACTTGATCAAGTCATGGATGGGCCCCGTATGGGGAGCGCCTTACAAAGAGTGCGTAGTAGCTGGGCACGTTGATCCCCGGGGTGGCCCATGGGATCTGAGGGTGTCAGATGGGGCGGGCCGGTGGCCGCAGAGTCGATGCCTCTGAGCTGGCCGCATAGTGATGAGGGATTCTGCTTGTCCGGGTGATCTTCGAAATGAGGTGCCGGGACCCTGACTTCTTCGACTGTTACAGCACCATCAAGATCGATGATGATGCATAACTGGCATGGTTTCGGCTCCTGATTTTCTTCAGGTGGCTGCGGCTGCGTAGACCCTGGCGATGTTTCGTCCGGGCATTCAACACAGCTGCTCTGAGCGTCTTCGCAGACTATGATGCAGCAGGACGTGCCGCTTGCGTGCAGGATGCCCAACTGATCTGCCACACAGCGCCCATAGGCGGTGAGGAAGGACAGCATCAGGAGCAATGAACACCATTTACGCACTGTCTGCATCATCCATCAGGTGATGAAAATGTCAATGCAAATGGCTTGGCGCAGGGTGCGATGGGCCGTGCCTTCGTCTCTGTAGGCATCTGCCAGGCGAGGGCCGGATCGGTTCTTGTGAGCCGTTTTCAGGGGCTTTGTTGAGCATTAAAAAATATCGCAATAGCTTGCCTTTGCGCTATATTTAGTCATTGTTTGGGGAGTTATGCACGGTGGTCAGCCTCTCGCGAGGT
>CAYXEC010000037.1:0-20324 GCA_964463855.1 uncultured Verrucomicrobiales bacterium
AGTCGCACGCCTTCCAGGAGCTTCTCGGCACTCTCATCCGCACATGCCTTGGGTGAAAGCAGGCTTGTCATGGTCAGGATTGTGGCAACCAGACCTGCCATGGAATGGGTAATCGGTATGGCCTTCGGTAATAAAATCAGCATGGTCAGACTGTGTTATGTGTAACCTTGTAGACGGGCAGGGCAATAGAGTTATTCACAAAATGTGACTTTTCGACCAAAATGCTAAAATCAGGCTTGAGCCATTGATGGCATGTGGATTGGATATGGACTATCGCGTTTTTCGCCACAAGCCCCTCCGCATGCATTCTATATCATGAGCCTACGCCGCCAACTGACTGATGTCTTAACTGATTATTTGCCCGCCAACCCCAAGGAGGCGATCAAGGGAACAGAGCTTATCCGTTTGCTCCGGATGAAGTTGGAGGGAAATTACTCTGATGCTTCACTGAGGTATCATTTCTCCATCATGTCCTGTGATCCGGCCTCGCCGATTGCCAAGGTGGAAAAAGGACAAGGCTATTACCGCCGTACTGCAGCCGTGCCCGCGCTTTCCACTGCACAGGAGATTTTTTCCCAGTATCAGGGCCGCCTTGATGACATGGAGGGCAACCACGAGGAGGTGGACCATGCGATGATGCGCATTCGCAAGTTCCGTGCCATTGTCAACAGGTGGTGTGATGTGAATGGAAGGTTTCCATTTGCCTTCAGGGAGCCATTCAGTGCAGATGCACCGATCGGAAACTTATGGAAATTTCCGGAGATGATCATGGTGGATTGGGATAACGGTGACGAGGTCGAGCAGGCCCGCAGCGTGATGAACTTGAAGTCCCAGCTCGGCTTGCCGCCGTTCCGATTGCACGCTGCAAGGCTGAGGATCATGCCGACACATCACAGTTTTCGTGAGGATTTCTTCCAGACACTCAGCGCGTCCGTCTGGGCCCAGGGAGGGGAATTGATCTATGCAGCCCCTATCGAGGATGTGGCACTTGCTGACTCCATACGCCTGTTGAGCTCAAACTTCGGCATAGGTGTGACAACCTTTGGTCTGACCGCAGAAATTCTCGACGATCTGCCACGCCCGGCAAACATCATGAATGCCCACCCCCGTGAGACCGAGGCCCTCATGGAGAGGCTGGATGTGACCCGTGTGTCCATGGCCAGATCCCGTTCCCATATTGACTGGGGTGCTCTGGAGGCCATTCGTGGTGATAGTGCAGACATGGACAAGCTTCTCAATTGGCTTTCTGTAAGTGTCGAGATTGGACGCATATTGCCCTACCAGGACGGGCAGTAAGATAGCTGGTATTTGTCTTTGATCTGTGGGGTAATACAGCTACGCTCAAGCCCAGACACCCCAGTGAGGTGTTGACACTAACCAATTACCCAGCCGAGGCATGCAGATAGAAATCATGGACACCACGCTCCGCGACGGCGAGCAGACATCCGGGGTGTCATTCTCTGCGTATGAGAAACTCAGCATGGCCAAGATCCTTCTCCAGAATGTGAAGGTGGATCGTATAGAGGTTGCATCGGCGCGTGTATCCAAAGGTGAGTTTGAGTGTGTCAAAGCCATCACCCAATGGGCCCGGGAAAATGACGTGCTCAACGCGATCGAAGTGCTCGGCTTTGTCGATGGCAAGACATCGGTAGACTGGATTGTCAATGCAGGGGGAAGAGTCATCAATTTGCTGGCCAAGGGCTCCCGGCGTCATGTGGAACTTCAGCTGGGCAAGTCCCCCGAACAGCACCTCAAGGACATTTTGGAGGTGATCGATTACGCCAGCTCATACAATGTTGAGGTCAATATCTACCTTGAAGACTGGTCCAATGGCATGATTCACTCGCCCGACTATGTGCATGCACTGGTGGAGGGCCTGATGGATACACCCATAAAGCGCTTCATGCTGCCGGATACACTCGGTATTCTCAATCCGGATCAAGCCTATGATTTTTGTCACCAGATGGTGGGCCGTTATCCGAAGCTGAGATTTGATTTCCATGCCCACAATGATTACGACCTCGCAGCCGCTAATGTATTCAGTGCACTCAAAGCAGGCATTCACGGTGTGCATGTGACCGTCAACGGCATGGGTGAACGGGCAGGTAATGTGCCGCTCTCGAGCGTCGTAGGGGTGATTCACGACCAGCTCAAACTGAGTACCAATATCGATGAATCATCGATCAACAAGATCAGTCGGATTGTTGAAACATACTCCGGAGTCAGGGTTCCTGCCAACAAGCCGGTGATTGGAGAATTTGTCTTTACCCAGACCGCGGGCATCCACGCCGATGGGGATTCGAAGAACAAACTTTATTACAATGATTTGCTGCCGGAGCGTTTCGGGCGCACGCGTGAGTACGCGCTGGGCAAGACATCCGGCAAGGCGAACATCCAGAAAAACCTCGAGGAGCTGGGTATCAGCCTCGAGCACGATGAAATGAAGCGCGTCACGGACAGGATCATTGAACTGGGTGACAAGAAGGAGCGCGTCACCAAGGAGGATTTGCCCTTCATCATCGCCGATGTTCTCGGGGAGCATTCCGAATCCCAGGATATCGAAGTGGTTAATTACTCACTATCCTTGACCCAGGGACTGAATCCTGTTGCCACTGTCCGCCTCAGGATCAAGGGAGAGTTTTATCAAGAGACCAGCACAGGTGACGGTCAGTACAATGCCTTTGTGCGTGCTCTCTGGAACATCTACAGCAGGTTAGGCAAGGAGCATCCCACACTTGAAGACTATTCCGTGCACATCCCTCCAGGGGGGCACACTGATGCGCTGGTTGAGGCGACCACAGTATGGGACTTCAGAGGTAAGAGGTTCAAGACCAGGGGTCTGGATGCTGATCAGACGGAGGCTGCCATACAGGCGACACTCAAGATGCTCAATCTTATTGAGGAGGGCTAGGGCGCCATTGCTTTCGGGCCGAGCACCTCAGGGACGAATGCCCGACAAACGTCCGATAAGTCCCAAGTTGCCAGATGCTTACACCCAGCCAATCATCTCAGCAACCTTGTATGCCGAGTAAAGGAAAACCAAAAACAGAAGAAATACGAAAGCTTTGGAGCAGGCTTCGATGGATGTGCGAGTCATGGGTTTGGTAGGTTGCTTGACTGGGTTGCTGAATCTGTGGCCGGCTTTTAAACCCCGAAGTTATGAAGGTCAAGATTTCCTGTGTTGGAAAGCCGCTGTTTTTGCCGCATACCCGGGAGGTTGGGCGTGAGATCACGGCTTGCGGTGAGAACATCTGCAGGGTAGTAGTGGGCTGTGATCTACCTCGATTCCAATGCCACTACCCGGGTTCATCCGGAGGTCCTGGAGGCGATGATGCCATTCCTTACAGACCAATGGTATAATCCCTCCAGTGGCTATCGCGCTGCCAGGGTGGTTCGCAAAGCCCTCGAAGTTGCCCACGAGCAGGTGGCCGCATTGATACACGCCAAGCCGTCGGAAATCATATTCACTGGTTGCGGTACGGAGTCGAACAATGCCGTATTATCCTTTCTTGCCAGCATGGCAGCAGGCAATCAGAAGATTGTCACCAGCGAGATCGAACACAGTGCGATCCTGCGCCACGCTGAATATCTGTCTGAGCAACATACCCTCGAGATACAGAAAGTGGGGGTCGGGCGTGATGGGCGTCTGTCCCTTGATGAATTTCAAAAGGCCCTTGCCGGTGGCGCTGCCGCCATGGCCTCGATTATGTGGGCCAATAATGAAACGGGGGTTATCCAGCCTATTGAAGAGGCATGCCAGCTGGCACGTGAAGCGGGAGTCCCATTCCATACTGATGCCATCCAGGCGGTGGGCAAAACGCCGGTGAATGTAAGCGAGGTGCCCGTCGACTACCTCTCGATTTCAGGTCACAAGTTTCACGCCCCGAAGGGTGTGGGCGCGCTCTACATCAGGGAGGGCCTCAGGTTTGAACCCATGCTTCGCGGCGGAGGCCAGGAGGGGGGCAGGCGCAGCGGCACGGAAAATGTTGCCGGTATCGTGGCTCTCGGCAAAGCAGCCGAGCTTATGAAGCAGCGCCTCGATGCAGATGAACATGCTGGTGTGGGCGCTTTGAGGAATCATCTCGAGCAACGCCTCCTTGCGGAGCTTGATGATATTCAAGTTAATGGCTCGCGAGACCATCGCACAGCGAATACCTCTCACATCTCCTTTGGCGGTTGTGAGGCCGCCGGGCTGCTGATCCTGCTCGACGAGTATGGGGTTCAGTGCTCAGCGGGCAGTGCTTGCATGACGGGTAAGCAGCAACCCTCTCATGTGCAGACGGCCATGGGCATCGCTGCTGATCAGGCCAAAAGCAGTCTGCGCCTTTCCCTGTCCATTTTCACCACCCGTGAAGAAATTGACAAGGCCGTCGAAGCCATCAAAAAAGCAGTGTCAAAATTGCGCAGTGTTCAGGGTGGGCCCGGAGTAGGGCCTGTGCAGGTCTTCAGCCGTGACTGAAGCTGCTAATGAATGGGGTCCAAATTGGAGATGGCTTCACGCAGGAGCTGGGCAGGCCACTGCCCCGGGGCTGTTGGTGATTGGCCAAGGTAACCATAGTTCAATAAAGATCCATGCTGTGCATAGAGAAGGCGCGAGACGGGCGCGAGCTTGCCCATGCCCATCATCGACATGGGGTGATCATTGGCCTGGAGAATTTCCACACACCGCATGAGATCGCTGACGTGGTTGTGGTGAAAGGCGAGTTTGATGATGTCAGCCTCCTCGCCCAGTTCAACAAGGCGTTGCATTCCAGATGTTTCCGGGGTCTCCTCAAAGTTATGATGAGATAATATCAGGCCTACTCCCTTTGATCTGATCTGGTGGATGATCTCTTCCATCCCAGCGTAGGAGGCGAGCTCAAAATCGATCCAGGTTGCTCTGTCAGAAATCTCCATGAGCAGCTTTGCCCGCTGGGCATTGTCCAGATCGGTCAAGCCGCCCTCGCTGGAACAACGGGCGGTAAAAAGCAAAGGGAAGTCTCCAAAGCGGTCAAGCTCGGTCTTGAGCGAATCTCCGTCGCCGGCGGGCATGCCGTCGAGGCGAATTTCAAGCAGATCACAAAGCACTGGAAGCTCCGTGGGCTCGAGGCAAGCCAGCTCACTGAGGCTTTGCACAGAGCCTACGACAAGGGGGCTTTGCGGAATATGGACCGTACGATCAAACATACGCAATCAGTAGTCACATACGCAGGCCTTGTTTGTCAATGCGTCTGTTTGAGGCACCCAGACCGTGGATGGGAAAAATGACCAGATGCGCTTATCAGTCGATAATTTCCGCAATGATACATTTTACTCTTTTGGATAGCCGCTTCATCATACAAAACAGGAGCAGTCAAAGGAGCGAATATTTTCATGAGCAACGATCCAAATACATCACTAGGCATAGGACTCGCAGGATTCGGAACTGTGGGCACCGGTGTTTGGGAAACCCTGGTGCGCAACGCGGATCTCATCTCCGATCGAAGTCATGTGGAGGTGGAAATCGTTCGTATTGCTGTGCGTGATATGAACAAGGCCAGGCTCAAGGAAGTTCCAGAGGAGAAGTTCACCACGGATTGGAAGGAGGTGGTCAATGATCCCAAAGTGGACATTGTGGTCGAGCTCATCGGGGGAACCGATACGGCATTTGACATTGTCGCTGCTGCGTTGCGCGCCGGCAAGCCGGTGGTCACAGGTAACAAGGCCCTGCTTGCTGAGCGAGGTCAGGAGCTCTTCGCGCTCTCCAATGAATTCAATACGCCGATCCACTTTGAGGCAGCGGTCGCCGGGGGCATACCCATTATCAAGACCGTGCAAGAGAGTTTTGTGGGTAATCGCATCCAGTCCATGGTGGGTATCATCAACGGAACCTCCAATTACATACTGGAACGGATGACAGAAGCCGGTCTTGGATATCAAGAGGCGCTGGGAGAAGCCCAGCAGCTGGGTTACGCCGAGGCCGACCCGACTCTGGATGTCAACGGTTGGGATGCAGCTCACAAGGCAATCCTGCTGGCAACACTTGCTTATGGATTTACTGTGGATCCGCGGCAAGTCTACGTCCGTGGTATTGAAAGGGTGCGCGCCATCGACATTGATTTTGCCAAGCGCCTTGGATTTGTTGTGAAGCTGCTGTGCGTGGTGAGGGAGCACCCCAAGGGGGTTGTGGAAGTACGCACCCAGCCATCATTTATTCCGCAAAGTCACATTCTTTCCAGTGTCCATGGTGTGTTCAATGCCGTTGCGGTGCGTGGCGATGCTGCTGGCGACTCCCTGTTCTATGGACGCGGGGCCGGCAAGGATCCGACAGCTTCCTCGGTGGTTGCGGACATTGTTGAGGCTGCACTGGGTCTGGAGCATGAAGGCAGCCACCGCGGTTTCCTTCCCTACCAGGAGCAGGGCAGCATCATGAAGATCGAGGATACCGAAACACCCTACTATGTGCGCTTCGATGTTAACGATGAGCCCGGGGTTGTTGCCCAGATTTCAAACCTGCTGGCGGATGCCGGTATTGGAATTTCAGGAACCCACTCGCCCGTACATCCGGATGAGCCGGATGCAGAATTTGTCGACATGGTCTTCCAGCTCCATACCTGTCGGTTTGGCCTGCTGAAGGAAACGCTTAAAAAAGTCGAGGCCCTCAGTTGTGTGAACTCAAGACCTGTGGTGTTTCGCATTGAGAACCTCGGACAGTAAGCCTGCTACTCGGCTTTCTCGGTGACGATCTTGACGGGTGCATCAGGCAGGGCATTGAGGAAGGTCTTCCCATAGGGCTTGGTGATCACCCGGTTGTCGAGCAGGACCACCAGCCCGCTGTCTTTGGCCGTGCGTATCAGTCGTCCCACGCCTTGTCGTAATTTCAATACGGCCTCAGGCACGGAATACTCGATAAAGGAATTCCCTCCCTTGGCTTCGATGGCCTCCAGTTTCGAGGCAACCAGTGGATGATCCGGTACGGCAAACGGAAGCCTGGTGACAATCACATTGGAGAGCGCTTCTCCCGGGACATCGACTCCCGCCCAGAAACTATCCGTGCCAAAGAGGACACTATTGGTGTCCTGACGGAATATTTCGATCATTTTGTGACGCGCCATGCCGTCTCCCTGGAGTAGAAGACGCCAACCATGGTCATCAAAGAAATCTTCCATGGCTTCTGCAACCCTGTGCATGAGCCGATAACTTGTGAATAGCACGAAAGCCTTGCCCTCGGTGTACTTCAAAACGCGACCAATCCAGTGGATCAATGCAGCCTCGTAATCATCACTGCTCGGGTCGGGCATGGATTTGATCACGTAGATTTGCATCTGCTCCTTGTAATTGAACGGGCTGCCAATCTTGATACTGGTGGAACTTTCTGCTCCGATTCTTTTCTTGAAGTAATCCAGCTCGTTGTCTCCCGTACTCAGTGTCGCGCTGGTCATAACGCATGTCCGGCCGGGGCCAAACATCATGCGCCTGAGACGATCAGCGACAGAGATGGGTGCTGAGTGGATGCTGAGCATATCTCCGTCCCGCCCTCCTTTTTCCACCCAGTAGACACTGTCGTCTTCCTCTTGATCGAGAAATATCCTGATGCCTGCATGGATGTCTCGCATGCGCCGGGCCCCGTCCATGAGCTCTGCCTTGGCAGCGGAATCCTTTTCCAGGCCATCTGCGGCGTGTTCGACCTCCGTCCAAAGCCGGCGCAGCGGCTCAGCGAGAATGTTTTCCACAAAGTCGGGTTTTCGAATGCGGTATTCCTTGCTGAATTTGCCGAATTCAACCTCCTGCTGGATACTCTCGTAGAAATCATCCGCAGCATCCAACACGGCTTCAGCAGCCTTCATCGAACCGGCGTGTCGGAGAGCGCGGAGCAAACCCTTGCGGTTTTTCGGGTTGTAGAGACGCTGAACCTCAAACTTAAGCCCTGCATGGCTCTGTCTGAGTCCCAACTGGGTCGCGGCAACATGCTCCAGGGTGTGAGCCTCATCAAAAATAACGAAGTCATCTGCAAAAAGATAGCCAAGGTCGTCCTCGGGAAGTTCGCTGAGCACAAACAGGGAGAAAAACAAGGTGTGGTTGACTACGATCACGTTGGCTGCCTCCGCTTCCTTGCGTGCAAGCTGGTAGAAACAATTTCCATTCCTGCCGCAGCTGCGTTGGGTGCAGACTGCTCCGTCACTGCATACTTGTGCCCATACCTTGGGTGTTGGGATGAAGTCGAGGTCACTCTTGGTGCCATCCTTTGTGCCCTCGGCCCAGTCCCAGATCGCCTTCATTTCCTCTGATTCGCTTGTGCTGAACAGGTCGCCTGCCTGATCCATGGCCCGTCTTAGCCTGAGGGGGCAAATGTAGTTACCCCGCCCTTTCAGAAGAGCCGCGTGCAAACCTCCGCCAAGAATCTTGTTCGCCAGAGGTATGTCCTTGCTGATGAGTTGTTCCTGAAGGTTGATGGTATGTGTCGAGATAACGGCCTTTCTTCCCGTCTCGAGAGCAAATTTTGCCGCTGGGATGAGGTAGGCTAATGATTTGCCCACCCCTGTGCCTGCCTCTGCGCATAGGATGTGACGCTGGTCGAGAGCTTCAGCAACGGCCATTGCCATTTGCTGCTGCTGTGGCCTGTATTCAAAATCGGGGGATGCAGAAAGCCCTCCGCTGGTGGAGAACATCTCCTCCATCTCCTTGACCAGTTCGCCTGGAACACGGTGAGTGCCTGCTGCTTCTGCAAATGATATCATCGCCTGACGGGCTTCTACATCATCCGCGACAGGTCCACAACCCTCAAGCTCCTCAACAGGTAACATGACTCGCTGGACACATGATCTTCCTCGACAGCTAGCCCGGTCATTATTAGGTGTGTGTCGTGGACAACACTGATTCAAACACCGCCAACCAGGAGCAAACCAAGAGCCTTGCAGAAGCAAACCAAGATTATCGTCAGCAAGGCTTTATTGATTTGCGGCAGCGCTTGCGTACGTTGATGGACAGTCTGGCGGAGGTTCTTGTAGAGGAAATCGATTTTGCCGACAGTATTCCCTGGAGAGAGAAGCAGATCGTCTTGCGACCCATGGATGTAGCAGAAATGGCCTCGATGGCACAACTTCAGGCGGTTTGTTTTGAGATCCTCAACATTGTGGAGGAGCGCACGGCGACAGTCGTCCGGCAAAGACGCAGAAGGGACTTTGGTGTTGCGGCAGAGCGGGGCATGTGGGGTAGTGTGATCGCAGCACTTCACCAGGCTGGGTTTAGCCAGGAGGAGGTTATTGAGGGCCTCAAGAACATCAAGGTGACACCTGTGCTGACAGCTCACCCGACCGAGGCTAAACGGCACACTGTGCGTGAGCGACACCTTGCCATTTACAAGGATTTGGTCCGTTGGGACCGCAGTCTGGATGACCCGCTGAGTCTCGCCTCGGTGATGGATTCCATTAAAGTTGGTCTCGAAACACTCTGGCACACGGGAGAGATTCACGCCTCACGACCCAGTATTATTGGTGAACTCAGGAACACGATCTACTATTTGCGGGATATTTTTCCCTCGGTAATTGCCAAGCTGGACGCATCTCTGGAGGCTGCCTGGGCCAATGTTGGCTGGGATGTAGCCAAGCTGCGCAAAGCATCGGCCTACCCAAAGTTGCAATTTGGCACCTGGGTCGGTGGAGACCGTGACGGTCACCCGCTGGTCACCGCTGAAGTTACCGCCGACACACTGCGCCGACTGAGAAAACACGCCCTGCGCATACACGCCAAAGCCATTCGCAGTGCGGCCGATATTCTGACCCTTTCTCCTGCCTCGTCCCAGGTCCCTCAGGCCCTGAGCCAGAGAGTGGAGGAGCTCATTGTTGAGCAGGGCAATCAAGGGCATGCGATTGCAGCGATTCATTCCCGTGAGCCGTGGCGTTGTCTCTGTTATCTGATGCGTGAGAAGCTCATAGACACGAACCATGCCCCCTATGTCCGTGCCAAGGACTATGAGGCTGACCTTGATCTCATGGAGCAGACGCTCAATGAGGTCGGGGCCCGCACCACATCACTCAGTGTGATCCATCCACTGCACAGGCTTGTTGAGGTGTTCGGGTTCCATCTGGCTTCACTCGACATTCGGCAGAACTCCCCCTTCCACGATATGGCAGCTACCCAAATGCTCAAAATAGTGGGTGTGGAGGACGCCGCAAACTATAGCTCCTGGAGCGAGAAGCAGCGGGTTGAGTTTATTCTCTCCGAGTTGAGAAACGAGCGCCCATGGCGCCCATGGAAGGCGGATCCTGAGAGCGAAATTGGCAAGGTGATGGATTGCTTCAAGGTATTGCGCCGACATGTCCGCAAATACGGCAAGGCGTGCTATGGCCTCTACATTGTCAGCATGACCAGAAGGGTGTCGGATTTGCTACTCGTACATTTGCTGGCCCGCGAGGGCCAGATGGCGGATTGGAAGGACGGCATGTGGCTGAGCCGCATTCCCGCCTGCCCACTCTTTGAAACCGGAGATGACCTGGACCGGGGGGGTGAGATCGTGAGGTCTTATTTTTCCACCGCTCCCAAAGGGCATTACATTGTCTCTAAAAATGGTCCGCCTACCATGGCAGTGATGGTTGGTTACAGTGACAGCAACAAAGACAGCGGTCTTTTGTCCGGCCAGTGGTCCCTTCAGAAAGCGCAGGCACAAATCACCGAGGCGTGCAGCGAAGCGGGGGCTCGCTGTGAGTTCTTTCATGGCCGTGGTGGTACCATTAGCCGTGGTGCCGGCCCGGTGACATGGTTTTTGCGCTCTCTGCCGCACGGAAGTCTCAATGGTGCGATGCGGGTGACGGAACAAGGGGAAGTCATTCCCAGAAAATATTCGCATCTGTCCAACGCGACCTATAATATCGAGTCACTTGTCGCCGGTGCTGCCGGGGTGACCATCCTGAACAGCAAAGAGAAAAACGCCCTCGCGCTCGGAGATCCCGAATACTGCGAGATCATGGACTGGCTGTCTGTGGCGAGCCGCGAGAGCTATCGCGAGCTCATTGAGGCGCCCGGCTTTATCGAGTTTTACCGCCAGGCGACACCCATTGACGCTCTCGAGCATGGTCGTTTTGGCTCCCGCCCTGCGCGCAGGACGGGCAGTGCCAGCCTCGATGACCTGAGGGCCATTCCCTGGGTGTTTAGTTGGACCCAGGCCAGATACTACCTGCCCGGGTGGTATGGTGTAGGGGCGGCCCTGCAGAAACTCAAATCGGAGAAGGAGGCTGCTTTCAATGGGCTGACCGCAATGATTCATACCTCGCCCTTCCTGCGCTATTTGCTCACCAATGTGGAAACCAACCTGGCAAGTGCGGACCTCAAGCTCATGAACGGCTATGCCAATCTGGTGCAAGACAAGAAGCTGCGCAACTTTTTCCAGACCAAGATCACCGAGGAGTTTGAATTGACGGGGAAGATGATTAACGAGGTCTTTGGTTCTCCTTTTGAGGAACGCAGGCCGAGGATGTTGCGTACCTTGGAGACCCGCGAGTTTTCACTCTATCTTCTTCACCAGCAGCAAATCCGCTTGCTCGGTGAGTGGCGTGAAGCCATGAGGAATGATAACGAGGAGGAGACGGCAGCCCTGCTCAACTCACTTCAGTTCTCCGTCAATGCGATCGCGAGTGGCCTGAGAACCACTGGCTAGGATAAGGTTTGTCGGGCCCAGGCTGTGGCAATATCGCTCAGGGAGCTGACACGCCATTGCGCAGCGCTGAAATCGAGGATGTTGGTGAGCCGGTTGGGTATGGCAACGACCTTCATTCCAGCAGCATGGGCTGCATGCATGCCATTGTGGGAATCCTCAATGACAATGCACTCAGCGGGATGAACATCCAATTGCCTCGCGGCCTCGAGAAAAAGGTCCGGTGCAGGTTTGATCCTCGGAGCGTCGCCCCGACAGACGGTGGTGTTGACCAGGGGCATCAGCTTGAGCTCATGCATCCAGCCCTCTACCCACTCACGGGAGGAGCTCGATACAATGGCGGAGAGAGAATGCTCGAGTAATTTGAGTAACTCCGCCGCTCCGGGCATGGGTTGCGCACCCTCGAGATCTCGCATGATTTCTTCCTGACGTTCAGCGTTGATTCTGTCCCAGTCAAACGTCGTGCCGGTGAGTTCCTCGAGATAATCCGGTGGTGACCAGGTGTCGAAATCAGAGCCGATGCAGCGAACGTAGTCGTGCTGTGAGAGCTCGTGCCCCTCTCGCTGGAAGACACGGTGCCATGACTGAAAAATGGGCCACTCGCTATCGATGATCACGCCATCGAAGTCGATGAGTATGGCACCAGCATTGGCGATGGCATGCCCAAGATCCATTTTTTCACTGCTTTTTTTCTGCACGCAAAGAAGCTTGCCCACGCAAAGTCCGGAATCAAGGAGCAAGTCATTGTCTGCGTGCGCTATTGTCTGGGCAGAATGTCCTTGGCAGCGAGGTTCTCTGAATTAATCTGAAATGTGGCTGCTTATGTCTGCGCGCTGATCTGACGACCATGACCTCCCCCCAACCAACTGATTTGTTTTCACGCTCCTGGTCGTTGTATGATCTGATCACGGAATACAACTACATGTTTCACCACGAGATCTATGCGGAGATCTCCCATATGCTCAGCCAGCGCAGGGACCATGGCGAGTATCGCATGCTGGATTTGGGCTGTGGCAATGCACGCTTTCTTGCTCCGGTTTTGCTCCAGTTTCCCCCGGCACACTATCAGGGGGTTGATCTCTCCGAAGACGCACTCGGTGAAGCCCGCGACTACCTCGCGGATTTGCCTGATGTGGAGTTAAAGCATGGAGACCTTCTCGAGGCGATTCATGCCACAACGGACAAGTGGGACGTGATTTTCACAGGTTACGCGCTGCATCATTTGTCGGCCGATGAAAAGGGCGCCTTTTTTCAAGCCGCTGCACGATGTCTTCCTGCAGACGGCTGGCTACTGATGGTGGATGTTGTTCGCGAGGAAGGTGAGAGCAGGGAGGCCTACCTGAGGGGGTATCTGAAATTCATGCGCGAGTCCTGGACCAAGGTGCCTGAGGAGCAGCTCGAGGAAGCATGCGGTCACGTGGCAAGCCATGACTACCCGGAGACCTTGTCTGCTCTCAATGCGATGACCCGCGCTGCAGGCTTGAACAAGGGCCAGATTGTCAGCCGGCACGGGCAGCATTACACGGTCCTGTTTTCCAAGGAATAAGGAAGATCGTGCGGAGGGCTCATGCTGCAGGTGAAAGTTCAGAAATCATGGTTCGACGGGGGCCTTGCTTGTGTAGCCAACTTCTTCCAAGACGGAGGGGTTGAGATTGTCGATGTTGTCAGAAATCCATTGGTCTGCCGCCCCACGGTTCTGGTCCCGCCAGTCTGAGAGTATGTCCACGGTGACGGTCTGCCGGTAATTGTCATCACCCAGGGCCTGGGCGTATTGGATAGCCAGGGCTGGTTGCTGATCACGCGTAATTTCAGCGAGCTGGATGTAAGCCTTGTCCCTATATTCAGGGTTGAGGCTATTGTTAACCCATTCAGTGGCAGCACTGATGTCGGTATTTGTCCACTGCAGGAGCAGTGCATCGAGATTGGATTCTATGTTCTGGAGATTATCACTGCGCATGACATATTCTGTGGCTCGTGCGGGATCTTTTCTTGCCAGGCGATCAATGATCGCCACCTGGGCGTCGGGCTGAAGATCCTGAGGTGTGTTGGCCTCTACCCACTGCATGGCAGCCTCAACATCTTGTTGTGCATAGATGTTAACGAACTCCATGGTCGCCAGATAGTCAGGCGTCTCGCCATATGACTGCGCTGTAATGTGTTTGCCGGCAGCAGCAGGGTCCTGCCTTGTCCATGTGATGATGGCATTTTGAAATGCGCCATGATCATCGGTTTGGTCAAAATAGGTGCCTGACCATCGTAAGGCGTTTTCCGGCTCACTCGTGGACCATTGTTTGGCGAGTGCCATGGATGCTGTGGTGAGTAATTGCTGAGGCATGGTTGTATTTTGCAGGATCCATGTGCCGGCAGCAGCAGGGTTCTGTCTTGCCCACTGATCAAATACGATGGACATGGCCCTCCTTTGCAGGCTACCCGGGGCCATGTTGAGCACTTCCGCAATGGCGTCGGCAGGGGACTGACTGGCTAGTTTGCGAAGCTCCGCGAGGTAAGTATCTTGTTCCGCTCTTTTTTGAGACATTCCTGATAGTCTGGCTTTATTTTGAGGCGATTGCCCTCTTGGATCTGGGGCATCCAAACCAGCTGCTTTTTGGGGAGAACGGGTGTAGGTGAGAGTATTTTCAGACCGCTGTTGCTCTGATAGCCCCTCTGTTTTTTGACCAAGCTTGTGGTAAGCGAGGAATGCAATGGCAAGAAAGAAGGCTGCCACAATGAGTAGCAGCCTTGATCGGGAATGAGTAAAACCCATGATAGGTTTGATTTTATCTGAGAATTACTCCACAGGCAGCTCGGCGGTCTTGTAGCCGGTGACCCTGATCACATCAGTAAATTCGACGGATATGACCCCCTCTCCGGTATCCCATTCGAAGCTTCCGGAAGCACTTCCGCTGCCTGTAAGGCCCACAACGACATCATCGCGCTTGATGATCTTGAGATTGAGCACGAAATTCTCTTCGGCAGCCAAATCTGAGACGAGCTCTCCCCCAATTTTAATGAGGCGGACTTTGCCTGTGGTGGGATTGACGATTCCAACAAGTGAAATGCGCTCTTTAATGGCATCACCAGTTACTTCGTCATAATCATAGCCTGTGAGGAACCCACTGAAGCGCAGCTTGCCATTGCTGTTGATAAAAACCTTGCCACTGCCCCACTCTCCATCGGCGTCTTGGTATAGGATAGCGCCAAGAGCCGTTTCTATTTCTTCTGTGGTGGCTGAAAGCTTGTAGAAACCGGTAAAGGGGTCTGCCTGGGCTGACAATGGGGCAAAGGCTGCTCCAAAAACGGCAATGAGGGATAATATTTTTTTCATAAGGAGTTGACCAATAACCATTGGCAAACGGCAGTCAAGTTAGATTTCTTTGCTTATTGCTTGTTTATAATAAAGATCACCTAGCAAAACTTGCGGGAGGCAATATTCTTCCATTGCTTATGTGCATGGCGACTATGGCCACGCCAATTAGAGGGTGAATTCAGCGGTTGGTCCCAGAGGTGATCAAATCACCTATCAAGGAAGTTCCCGTTTCTTATATCCGTTATATCCGGTGATGTCATACATGTCCTGATAGGTTCCACTGTAGTATCCATCATCCCACAGGCGCCATTAGCAAATAAGAATCACTACAGGTCCGTATACTTGTTCTCAACAAGCCCTGGATGAGGGGGGCTTGCCTTCGTAGTGATAGATGGAGGCTTTCCTCCCCGGCGGACAATAAGCACGCCAGGACATCATGATGCGTGATGCTTGGGCGAATTATTTGGGTTGGGGCAGGTTGCCCTTACCCTTATTGTGCGAGATCCTTGATCTTATAACCCAGTACTTCGATGTCATAGCTTTGTTGCTCAACTTCATCGAATTCGGTCTCTCCCGTCCCGGTGAATCCGACAACTGCGTTGTTGCGCATGAGGATTCTCGCGTTGAGAGTCAAAATTCCGGCATCCGTCAGTGATTGGGTTGTAAAAAAAAGCCTTCCCGTGTTCGGGTTGACTCGCCCCCTCAATGGTACGCGAACTTTTTCAATCTCATCATAGACCCAACCGTTGAAACGTAGAGCGCCGTTGGTGTTATAGAAGACGGTGATTCTGCCGGGTAATCCATCTACGTAAGTATTTGTTACAGGTGCATCATTGATCGTTTCCGTGAAACTGCCGTCTACCAATGCCGCAATTTTGTAGAGGCCAGTATAGGGGTCGACAGCCGTCTCTGCGTCTAATGAGGAGCTGCCTAAGTATGCTCCGAGGATAGTCATGAAGGGTATTAGTTTTTTCATAGGAAATTTGATTTAATAGGCGATCTGGAGTGAGTCAAGTTAGGTTTTAATGCTTCGCTTATTTCAATTATCCAGTCTTGTGGAGTATGCTGTCATACCTTTCATGAACTTTAAAAAATCCCCATCCCAGATTGTACAAGATTCTCTTTTTAGCTCTTTTCGCACCTGTTATTTGAGAGCAGCATTCACCGGTGTCAGCGCGTAAGCAGATCAAATATCCGGACCTCCCCGTGGCCCAGCGCCGCGAGGAGATCATGGAGGCGATGCGCAGTCGCCAGGTGGTCATTGTCGTTGGAGAGACGGGGAGTGGCAAGACCACCCAGCTGCCCAAGATGGCTTACGAGCTGGCCTGTGAGGAGGGCAAGACGGGCAGAACCGGCTGCACCCAGCCCAGGAGATTGGCGGCTGCCACGGTGGCGAGGCGTGTGGCCGAGGAAATGGGCACCGGACTCGGAGAGATGGTGGGCTATCAAGTACGCTTCGTGGAGAAGGCGCGTGAGGAGACAGCCATCAAATTCATGACCGATGGCATCTTGCTTGCCGAGACTCAGCGGGACCGCGACCTGCGCCAGTACGACACGCTCATTATCGATGAGGCCCATGAGCGCAGTCTCAACATTGATTTTGTGCTCGGTTATTTGAAAAACTTGCTGAAGCGGCGAAAGGATCTCCGTGTCATCGTGAGCTCGGCGACCTTGGATGCCGGCAGGTTTTCCGAGTATTTCGATGGAGCGCCGGTCATCAATGTCGAGGGCCGGACTTTTCCGGTGGAGGATTTCCATCTGCCGCCGGAGACCGAGGGAGAGGATTTGCCGGGGCATGTGGCTCGCGCCTTGGAATGGATCAGCGATATGGATAAGCAGGGCGATGTGCTGGTGTTCCTGCCCGGTGAGCGGGAGATCAGGGAGTGCGCTGACGCCTTGGAGGGCCGGAATTATCCCGGCACGGATATTTTGCCCCTTTTTGCCAGGCTGGGACTTGACGCCCAGGAGCAGGTGTTCAGAACGGATGGTGGTAAGAGGAGGGTGGTGCTGGCTACCAATGTGGCGGAAACATCGGTGACGATTCCCGGCATTGTTTATGTCATCGATAGCGGTCTGGCACGGGTGAGCCGTTGGAATCCGGCACGCCAGATCCAAAGGCTCCAGGTGGAGCAGATCAGTCAGGCGAGTGCGCGCCAGCGCAGGGGTCGCTGTGGGAGGGTTAGCGAGGGTGTCTGTATCAGGCTCTACAGTGAGGAGGCGTTAGAGTCAGCTGATGAGTTCACCGACCCCGAGATACGCCGGAGCTCGCTTGCGGGTGTGATCCTGCGCATGAAATCCCTCAAGCTGCCCGACGTGCGCGAGTTTCCATTCCTCAGTCCTCCCTCAGCGCGTGCCATTAGTGAAGGGCATCGCACGCTCGAGGAGGTCGAGGCGATGGAGAAAAAGGGCGATCTTACCGACATTGGCCGCAAACTTGCAAGGCTTCCACTTGATCCACGCCTTGGTAGAATGCTTATCGAGGCCTCTGAGCGCAAAGTGCTCGACGCAGTGGTTGTGGTGGTGGCGGGCATGAGTGTGATGGACGTGCGAGAAAGGCCGCAGGAGAGAGAGGTCGAGGCGGACAAGGCACACCGGAAATTCAATGACGAGCAGTCCGACTTCCTGACGCTCTTGCACATTTGGGCCGCGGTTTCCGCATTCCGTGACAAGAAAAAGTTCAAGCGCAACCAGCTGCGCAAATTCTGTAAGCAGAACTTCCTGAGCTTTCGCAGAATTTTGGAGTGGGATCAGATCGTTGGTGAGTTGGGCAGACTGGTGCGCGACACACTCAAGGTCAGGTGTGCATCCCTTCCGCAGGATCGCAAGCAGTGGGGGGATGAGGATGAAATGCACAAATCACTGATGGCGGGCATCCCGATGCAATTTGGTTTCTGGGATAAGGAGAAAAGGTCCTACCGCAGTACCGGTGGAAGGGAGTTCGCCATTTTCCCGGGCTCGGGTTTGTTTGGCAAAAAGAAGCCGGAGTGGTTACTGGGATTTGAGCTGGTTGAGACCAGCAGGGTGTGGGCGCGCAAGGTCGCTGCCATCGATGTCCAGTGGGTGGAGGACATGGTGCCGCATCTGTGCCGTTACCGTTATCATTCACCGGCATGGGATGAACACCAGGGGGCTGTGTATGGCAAGGAGACAGTGCTGTGCGGGGGGCTGACCATTGTCGAGGGGCGGAAGGTTTTTTACGGACGTGTTCGTCCCGAGGAGGCGCATGAGGTTTTTATCAGGGAGGCGATACTGGGAGGTGGCTTGAGAACCAAAGGTAAGTTTCTTGAGCGCCTCGATGAAGTCAGGGAGGAGATCGAGGGCGCCGAGCACAAGCTGAGACGTGCCGGGGGGCTCTGGTCTGACGAGGCAGTGTTTGATTTCTTCATGGAGCGGATACCGGTTCATATTTGCACGGCCAAGGCATTTCAGAAGTGGCGCACGACCGGGGACAATGAAGACCGGCTGATGGTGGAGGTGCAGGACTGCATCTGGGGGGAAATGGAGGACCTCGCGGATTTTCCCGATTGCGTGCATCACGGTGAGGAGAGCTACGATGTCAGTTATGCGGACAATGTGGGGGGACGGACAGATGGGGTCATTTTCGAACTGGGAATGGAGCAGATCGCTCAGTTTCCAGAGTATTTGACGGGCTGGGGGGTTCCCGGGATTTTGGAGGAGAGGGTTTATTTGTTGGTGAGGTCATTGCCCAAGAGCCAGAGGCAAGCCTGCTCTCCAGCCAGGGACATGGCGCAGTCCTTTGTTGAAGAGTGGAAAGGTTGGGAGCCGCAGCGGGGGCTCAAGGAGGAGTTGGCGGATTTTCTGAGCCGGCGTTGCGGCCATGCCATTGAGACCGGCATGTTTGATGAAGGACGCTTACCCGGGAACATGCGACCCAAGTTGCGTGTGTGGGGCGGAGAAGATGAGGAGCTTGCCATGGGGGAGAGTGCGGATGAAATCCGCAGGCAGCTAGCAGGCGTCATGCGCGAGCAACGCGAGATCCGGGTCAATGAGGAGTGGGAGATGACCGGGGGAGAGGGCTGGGATTTCGGCGACATCCCCGAGGTGACCGGTGACGGGGTCTTCCCGGCACTCGTTGATGAGGGGGAGTCGGTCGGAATGCGTGCTTACTTGGATCGCGAGGCTGCGGAAGACAGTCATCGTGCTGGCTGTGTCAGACTGTTCATGATTGATCAGGCCGATCAGTGCAATTACGTGCGCAAGCATTTCCCCATGGGAATGTCGGGCAAGCTGATGCTGCCGGTTTTGGAGCGAATCCGGGGTGAGGGTCTGGAGCAGATGCTGCGGCTGGCATGCGAGGGGGCTCTGGGTAGTCCACTGCCACGCAGTGAGGCGCAGTTCCGGCAGGCCGCGAACCGGGGAAAGGGTGAGCTTTACCCGTGCGCCCAGAAGCTTGCGCAGGGTTTTGAGGAAATGTGCGAGCGCCGTGGGCGGATTGTCGAGTGGATTGAAGAGCAACGCCAGGACCGGCACCTGCATGTGGTGGCGCATGATCTGGAAGAGGAGATGGACTGGCTCACGGGTAGCGGGTGTGTCTGGCGCGCAGGTTATACAAGGATGTGCGAATATGGTCGTTATTTTGAGGCGATGGAGGAACGTATGCAGCGTTTGCAGAGTTTGCCGCAGGTGAAGGACGATGAGAAGCGCGAGCGCGTCCAGCCTCTCTGGCAACGCTGGTACTGCGCGTGGAAGGCTCAGCCTGATGATGTCAGGCTATGGCCTGCCGGCTGGCTGCTGATGGAGTGGAGAATCGCTGAATTCGCTCCATCCATGTCAGCGAAAGGCAAGGTTTCAAGAAAGCGAATTGAGCAGATCATGGATGATCTCGACATCGGATAGTGGCGATGTAGATTGCCGAGGGTGATGATTGACAGGCAAACGGCGAAGCAAAACATCCAGTTTATTGCGCATAAGCTGGGCTTTGATGATTGCCGTATTTCCCGTGCTAAAATTGCTACCCATGCTGAGGAATACAAGCGCTGGGTTGCGGAGGGTTGCGCCGGTGACATGAAGTGGCTGGAGCGTAATGTAGAGCGCAGGGTGGACCCGACCAAGGTGGTGGAAGGTGCTGTCTCGGTGGTGAGTCTCTCGATGAATTATTACCCGGGTGATCAGAACCCGGATGTCGATTACCGCATCGCGCGCTACGCCTGGAATGAGGACTACCACCACATCATTGAGGACAAGCTCAAGGAGCTCAACCTCGCCATGGAGGGCCTTGGCGGAGTGCAGCGTTACTACACGGACACCGGGCCTGTGCTGGAGAGGGATGTGGCCACCGACGCGGGGCTGGGATGGAACGGCAAGTCCACGGTTCAAATCCACCGCAAATTAGGCACCTGGTTTTTTCTCGCAGAGCTGATCACCACCTTGGACCTACCTCCCGACAGC
>CAYXEC010000038.1:0-15451 GCA_964463855.1 uncultured Verrucomicrobiales bacterium
GGTGGTGATGTGTCCGCCGTGGGTTACAGGCTGGTTTACCGTGACCAGATATCGGGCACGGCATCCACAGCAGTGGGCTCCTTTCCAGCCTTCACCTTGTATCGGCACCTCGTCGACCCAGACGACACGTTTACCCACCTTCTTGGTCAAGCTAACCTGACATCTCCCGTAGCACCGGCAGTGGCCCAATTCACCAATGCCAAGGACTTCATGGCTGAAAACGTTTTGGCCGAGGACATTTACGAACTGACCGTGACATTCCTCGTGCAGCAAGCCAATGGCGTCAAACGCTTCACCATTGGCAGCGAGACGGGCACGGCTCAATACTACTCCTTTGTCATCAAGGGAACTGGCATATACACCAAGGCAGACTCCACTTCAGCTGAGGCTGCGCAAGATGGTCAACTGGTTGGTGTTGAGCTCGGAATCACCGTGCTCACCGAGCGCGGTCTGGTCATGACTGAGAAGGGGGGGATGACACAGAAGGATATCCTGAAGGATTATGGCTATCACTTCACCCATACGGTCAGCGTTCCCCGATTCTAGACGATGAAAGCGATCGCCTCTCTCTTGCTGATGGCCAGTCTCGCCCTTGCTGGCTCGGTTCTTATATCGTGTGCCCCGGTTGCTACAACTGCTGGTGCTCAGGGGACTGCAAGCTCAAGTGCCACATCACGTCTAAAGCTCAGCAATACGTTCTATAAGCCCATTGTGGTGCGCCTCGAGCGTCTGGGTGACACCGGCCACCGCGATGTGCTTGTGCCAGCCCGGTCATCGGAGTCACTCAGGGTCCCGTCCGGCACCTACAAGTACAGTGCAGCTGCGAAGGGCTTCAGACCCATCTCACAATACAAGCAGCTCGATCCTGGCCGCGGCTACACCTTGTATTTTTAATTGTGTTCCGATGTCAGAGGGGAGCATCCCGGCATGATACGAGCAGGCAAGTTTCTAACACTACTCGTGGCCATCATCACGGTAGTGCTCCAGACGTCCTGCTCCCCCACGGGGTCCGCCCAGCGTGGCAAGCCGGCACGCAAGATGGTTCTCAAGCCTCAGGTGACGATCCACAATACCTCCGCGCGTGACATTGTGGTTGGAGTAGATGGGCCCGAGAGCCGTATCGTCAATGTTGCCGCTGGTTCCAAGCGCACCCTTGTTCTGAAGTCAGGCACTTACAAGTATGCCGTTGCTGCTGAGAACATGCACCCCACCATGGGCGAGAGGAAATTTGAGCCCAACCACCGCTACACCTGGAATTTTGAGATCAATCAGTTGCAGGGCGTGAGTTTCTGAGCTGCCCCGGCTGGGTGACTCACAGGTTGAAAACCCGCTAGCGGGAGTGCTTTTTGTTTTTTTGGAGTTTGGAAATGGGGGTAGGAGGGGTAAACACAGTGCATGGCAAAGCTGCGCATTGTTTTCATGGCAACCGGGGACATCGCCCTGCCGTCATTGCAGTCCATATTCGATGCCTCTGGAGAGGATGGTGCATATGAGCTTGTGGCATTGGTCACCCAACCCGACAAGCCGGTCGGCAGAAAACAGGTGCTTACGGCTCCTGCCGTCAAGGAGCTGGCCTTGAGCCACCATATCCCTGTGCTTCAGCCCGAGTCAGCTTCCGAGGAGGGTTTTCTTGCCGAGCTGGGCGCCATGCAGCCCGATATCATCGTGGTGATGGCCTATGGCCAGATTCTGCCGCAGGCTCTCCTGGACATCCCCTCCGTGGCCATCATCAACCTGCATGCGTCCTTGCTGCCGAAATACCGGGGTGCGGCATGCATCCAGGCGCCTATTGATGCCGGCGACAGTCACACGGGTATGACGGTGATGCATGTGGTCAAGGCACTCGATGCAGGAGATATCATTCTCAAGTGTGAGCTTGCCATTGGTGAGCATGAAACCGGTGGTGAGCTTCACGACCGTCTGGCAGACCTGGGGCCTGATGCCCTGATGGCGGCACTGCAGCAGTTGGCTGATGGAATTGATGAGCGCACTCCCCAAGATCCTGAGCAAGTGAGTTACGTCTCCAAGTTGTTGCGGGAAGACGGTGAGCTGGACTGGTCACAACCTGCCGAGGCATTAGAGCGGCGGATCCGCGCCTACGATCCCTGGCCTGGAACATCGACCACATACCGCGACAAGAAAGGCCGGCTGCGCAGGCTGAAAATTTTCCCTCAGGTGGAGGTGGATGAGGAATCAGGCAAACCGGGTCAGGTGCTTGAAGCTGGTGACACACTCCGCATTGCCTGTGGTGAGGGCTGCCTTGTTATCAGCTCTTTGCAACCGGATGGATCCCGCAGGATGAGTGCTGCTGACTTCATGTTACCCAAGCCAATCGAGGCAGGTGACATCCTCGGAGAGGACTGAAGATCCTGACATGTGGGGCATGCATGGTCTAGCCGAGAGCTTCCCGGAGAAAAGGAGCGGTGCGTGAGGTTTTTGAGCGGGCAACGTGCTCGGGTGTTCCCTGGCTGATAATGCGGCCACCTTGCTCTCCGGCCTCGGGTCCGATGTCAATCAGGTAGTCCGCCTCAGCCATGATGGCGGTGTGGTGCTCGATGACGACAACCGTATGCCCCTCGTCAACAAGGCGATGGAGGACATCGATGAGTTTGTCCACATCCTGCTGGTGCAGGCCGATGGAGGGTTCTTCAATCAGGTAGAGATTGGCATGATGGGCTTTGCTGCCAGGGATCCGGGCACGGCCCTTGGTAAGCTCCGAGACGAGCTTGATGCGCTGAGCTTCTCCTCCCGAGAGCGTGGGGCTGGGTTGGCCGAGCTGCAGGTAGCCAAGCCCTGTGTCCGCGAGCAGGCTCAGGGTGCGGTGAAGCTTGGGCACGGCGCTGAAAAATTCCGCAGCCTCACGGATGTTCATGCGCAGAACTTCACCCATGTTTTTAGCGTTGTAGCGAATCTCGAGAGTCGCCGCATTGTAGCGCATCTCATGGCATGCTTCACAATGCACCCAGGTGGTGGGAAGGAAGTCCATCTCAAGCTTGATGCGGCCGTTGCCTTTGCACTCGGGGCACTGGCCCTCCGGGTTGTTGAAGGAAAAGCGTGAGGCAGTAAATCCCCGTGCCCGCGCCTCGGGCAACTGGGCAAAGAGTTGGCGGATGGTGTCGAGCAGCTTGACGTAGGTGGCCGGGCAGGAGCGCGAGGTCTTGCCAATGGGGGACTGGTCCACCTCGAAACAGGATTTGATTGCCTTGAACCCGGACTTGGAATTGTAGCTGGCGCCTCGAGAGGAATGATTGCCTGCCGCGTGGGAGAGGCAGCCACGCATCAGGGAGGATTTTCCACAGCCCGAGACGCCGGTGAGCACACTGAGGCGGAAGAGGGGGATGCGAACATCGATGTTCTTGAGATTATTGGCGTTACACCCGGTGAGCCTGAGCCATCCGCCCTTTGCCGTTGCCTTCGGTAGTGGGCGGCGTGTGTGGGATCGTTTGGGCAATGTGGGGGGTGTTGGTTGAACCAACCGCCCTCCCTCGACACCGGCCCCGGGGCCGAGTTCGATCAGGGTGTGGGCGCGGGCAATGGTTTCCTCGTCATGCTCGACAACCAGCAACGAGTTACCACGCTGGCGAAGGGACTCCAGTGTGTCGAGTAGCTTGATGTTGTCGCGCGGATGCAGGCCGATGGTGGGCTCGTCCAATACGTAGAGCACACCCCTCAGGTTGGATCCGAGCTGGGCAGCCAGCCGGATTCGCTGGGACTCACCGCCGGAGAGGGTGTCCGCTGAGCGATCGAGCTGGAGGTAACCCAGGCCGACGTGACTGAGGAAATGTAGGCGCTGGATGATTTCAGGCAGTATGTCGCGCGAGATGAGCTTGTCGCGGCCGCTGAATTTCCACTGGTTCAAGAGCTTGATGGCGTCAATGACCGAGAGCGCATTGATGTGGTGAATGGGTTCTCCGTGAATGAGGATATGGCGGGAGTCCTCGCGTAGCCGGGCACCATGACAGTCCGGACATGTCTGGCGGGACTCAGGGTCAGAAGCGTTGAGGGTTTCGTGAATTTCGGCCTCGAGTTCCGAGTTGAATGGATGGGCCTTGCCTCGACGTCCGCTTGCCAGGGAGATGGTTCCGTATCCCCGGCATGTCGGGCACCAGCCACGGTGAGAGTTGAAGGAAAAGTGATGCGGGTCGGGCTCTTCGAAGGATCTGCCGGTGACCGGAGACACACGGGCTGAGCTGAAGGTCTGCAGCTCAGTGGCTCCCTTTGTGCTGGGTTTGTTGGAGAGTGCCATGCAGGTTCCCTTGCCGAGCTGCAAGGCCTGCTCCACAGTGTCGCAGACCGCGTAGATGTCGTGTGCTTGGTAGCGCTTGAGTGGTTGAAAACCCTCCGTGTCAACAAGTGCTCCATCCACGAGTAAGCGGCTGATGCCTTTTCTGGCTGCAGCTGCAGCAACATCGGTGTGGTAGCCTTTGCGTGCCCGCACCAGGGGCGCGAGAATGAGGAGGTTTTTGTGTTTTTTGCGGAGCTGGCGGATCTGTCCCTCAATGGTATCTGCCGTTTGGGAGATGACGGCCTCACCGGAATCAGGGCAGTGCTGAATACCCAGCTTGGCATAGAGCAGGCGCAGGAAATGGTAGATTTCAGTCACGGTGCCTGTGGTCGACTTGCCGCCACCACGGGAGACACGTTGCTCAATGGCAACGGTGGGTGGTAAGCCGGTGATGCGATCAATGTCGGGTTTTTCAAGCTGACCGGCGAATTGGCGCGCGTAGGGGGACATGGAGTCCAGGAAACGGCGCTGCCCCTCGGCAAAGACAATGTCAAAAGCGAGGGTGGATTTCCCTGAGCCGGAAAGCCCCGTGACTACGACGAGCTCATCCCGGGGAATACTCACGGAGATGTCCTTGAGGTTGTGTTCCCTTGCTCCGGATATCTCGATGGAGGAGGAAGTTTTGCCGCCTGGTGAGACGGATTTTGCCGGGCTTTTGCCTTTGCTTTTGGGCGCCTTTGATGACCCGGATACCTCTCGGATGGCCCTGGCAGTGGCTGAGTCTTCAGATACTATTTGTTCAGGGCTCCCTGAGAAAATGATCTTGCCTCCCTCTGCTCCCGGACCTGGGCCCATGTCAATGATGTGGTCCGCCGAGCGAATGACATCGAGGTTGTGTTCAATGACGAACAAGCTGTGACCGGCATCGCTGAGGCGCTGAAAGACATCGAGGAGTTTTTCAATGTCGGTGAAATGCAGCCCGGTGGTAGGCTCATCGAGGATGAGAAGTCTGGCAGTGGTTTTATGTGCCTCGCTGAGTATTTTACAGAGTTTGAGCCGTTGGGATTCTCCGCCGGAGAGTGTGTTGAGAGGTTGCCCCAAGCGCAGGTAGCCAAGACCGACGTCGACGAGTGGCTCAAGGGCATGGATGATCTTTTTTAAGAGGCGTGACTCCTTGCCGGTGGCCTTGTTGAGATGCTCTGTGGCGAAATCAATCGCCCCGGTGATGGTGAACTCGAGGGTTTGGGCAATGTTGAGTCCGCGGTAGAGGTAATGAAGTGCCCTGCTCGTGTAGCGCTTGCCCTCACATTCGGGGCAGCTGATGAAAAGATCGGAGAGAAACTGCATTTCCACTTTTTCGTAGCCATTGCCCATGCAGCGCTGGCAACGACCGATGCCCGAGTTGAACGAGAAGTAGCCAGGTGTGAGTTTTTGCTCACGAGCTTCCTCACTGAGTGTGTAGAGCTGGCGAATGGCATCAAAAGCTCCGGCATGCACGGCGGGGGTTGAGCGCGGGGTGCGTGTCAGCGGGGACTGGTCGACTTGCTCGACCGAACTCAGGTGATGATGGCCAGTGATGGATTTGATGGGGGCAGCCTCGTCGACGTGGGTGATGCCGAGATGTTTGGCAAGGTTGAGGTAGAGGATCTCATGGGCGAGGGTGGATTTTCCCGAGCCCGAGACGCCGGTCAGACAGGTAAAGATGCCCAGAGGAAGCACAAGATCGAGCTTGCTGATGTTGTGTTTGCTGGCTCCGGTGACCTGGAGATGGTTCTGAGCACTTCGCCGTTTGGCGGGGGTGGCTATCTTTGCCGATCCGCAGAGATAGGGCAGTGTCGTGGACTGGGGGAATTTTGCGGCAATGGTTTTTTGCTGGGCCTGGCGTCCTGAGATTTCAGCGACTATGTTGCCGCCATGCTCACCAGCAGCAGGACCCAGGTCAATGAGGTGGTCGCAGGCACGCATGACGGTTTCCTCGTGCTCAACCACCACCACCGTGTTACCCTTGTCCCGCAGATCTTGCATAACGCGGATGAGTTGATTGATGTCGCGCTGATGTAGTCCCACAGTGGGCTCATCGAGCACAAAGAGCGTGTTAGTGAGTGCCGCACCCAGACAGGTGGTCAGGTTGACGCGTTCGATTTCACCTCCTGAGAGTGTGTTGGCCGGGCGATCGAGGCTCAGGTAGGTCAGGCCCACCTCACAGAGATAGTGCAGTCGTGACCGGACCTCCTCAAGTGCGTGCTTGATGGAATGAGCTGTGTTATCTCTGAAGCGTGATGAGAACCAGGCAGAGAGTTCTACCACCGGCATTTGCCAGAGCTCGGGCAGGGTTTTGCCATCAATTTTGAAACAGAGCGCATCTGGCTTCAGGCGGCTTCCATGACAATGGGGGCAGTTGGTGTAAGCCCGGTAGCGGGAAAGAAAAACCCGGACGTGCATTTTGTAGGACTTGGTCTCAATCCAGTCAAAAAAGCCTTTCACCCCATACCATTCCCCGTTCTCCCAGGCATCCTGTGTATTATTTCTCTCCCCATAAAGCAGCCACTCACGCTCGTGTTTCTCGAGATCCTCGTAGGGGGTGTTGATATCAATGCCGCTCTGGCGGGCAGCGTGGAGGAGGTCCCTTTGGCACTCTGCACCACGGGCCGTGGTGAAGGGGGTGACACAGCCTTGCTTGATGCTGAGCGATGGATCCGGAATGGCTTTACTCAGGTCAATACCGATGGTGCGGCCAAAGCCGCGGCAGTGCGGGCATGCACCAAGCGGCGAGTTGAAAGAAAACAAGGAAGGTGTTGGCGGGCTCAGGCTAAAGCCGGTGGATGGATTGCTCCAGGACGTTGAGAAGGACTTCGAGGCCTCGGGGGAGATGACTTCAAGCATCCCCTTGCCAAGGCTGAGGGCTTGATCGATGGCTTCGAGCAACCGGGCCTTGTTGCTTGGTTGAATTTTGAGGCGATCCTGGATCACGAGTACGGATGTACCAAATTCGAGTTTCAGCCGCGCATCGTCCGTGCGGTGAACCTCACCCTGATGATAGACGCGTGTGTAACCTTGCCCATTGAGCAGGGGTAAGACATCCGAGGAGGGTGTTCCCGTAGCCACCGCAACTCGAAAGGCTACCATCACCGTCTCATCCTTGTGTTTGGTCTGGCACCAGGCAGCGATCGATTCGGGAGTGTCCGGTTTGATGCGTTCACCGGTCTGTGGGTCGAAGGCCTCGGCAAAATGAGGGAAGAGCAGTTTGAGGTAATCGTTAAGTTCCGTCAGTGTGCCCACGGTGGAGCGCGTGGAGCGGATGGTGTTTTTCTGCTCTATGGCAATGGCTGGGGGAATGCCTTCGATACGATCAACCGCTGGCTTGTCCATGCGGTCAAGGAATTGGCGCACATAGGGTGAGAATGTTTCCACGTAGCGTCTCTGACCCTCGGCATAGAGGGTATGAAAGGCGAGCGAGGATTTGCCGGATCCGGAGGGGCCGGTGATGACCGAAAACTTGCCCAGGGGAATCTCCAGATCGAGGTTCTTCAGGTTGTGTTGCCTGGCACCCCGGATGCGGATGCTTTCATGGTCACCCGGGGGCTTTTGTGGGCTTTTCTTACTGGGCACGGTGCGAATATGCTACTGTAACAGCGTCTTGCCAATCACGACTTGGTTCATGCGTGACTTTCCCGTGTGGTGGGACAGGAGAGGGCAGGTCAGTCCCCCGGATTATTGTCCGCTGAGAATATAATCGACAAAATCCTGGCCGGAAACCCGGGTTGCATCGAGTTCATATTCCACCGCAGGAACCTGGGCACGAAGGCCGCTGTCTTGAAGCTCCCCGACCATTTTGTCCAGATTGTTGCGGTAATGGCCACGCAGCTTGTCCGTCTCCTCAAGAAATTTGTTCTCGAGGTTGTCTTGGGTGCGAAGGCGGCTATCGTAGATTCTTGAGATTTTGTCGGGCATTCCTCGTTTGGAGAAATTTTCCGGAATCCGGTTGTCGACGACAAGCTCCAGCATTTTATTGACGTGGGGCGTTAGTTCAGAGCGCCGGTTATTAGGAAGACCGCGCAGATAAAAATTGAGGTCGTATTGGTATCCCTTGATATTCTCGCCCAATTTTTTCGTGTATTCGTCTTTGATCTTGGCTGTTAAATCGACGCACTTTGAGCGGATTTCCTCGAGCTTTTCGCAGCGTATGCTGGCAGGAGGTCTGGCTGGAAGAGAGCTCGAGGTCTTCGATGGTGGCGGTGAGGGATGACTGGCTGTTTTTCCGAGTTGCTTGGAGGTGGCCTGCACTGCGTCACGTTTTTCGCGTAACATTGCTTTCACTTCCTGTTTCTTTTTCTTATTTTGTTCAATGATCTCCGCGTTCTCGACTTCACGTGCTGCCTTTTTCTTCTGGTAGACACCCCAAGCAGCATAAATGGCGCCAAGGAGCAGGATGATTATGAAGATGTTGCGCGCGAGAGGGCTTTTCGGCTTGGAAACAACAGCTGGTCGGGAAGCGGGTTTTGCTGCAGCGCTAAGCCCTGCAGCCGAGGATGGTGCCGTGAGTAGTCGGTTACTGGCTGCGGATTCCTTTTGATTGATAATGGCCTCGATGGCTTCTGCCATCGCCTTGGCAGTGCGATAGCGGAGCGCTGGATCCGGGTTCATCGCCTTGCGGATGATCTCATCAAATCTTGGATCACACCCAATAAGGTTGGCTGCCGGCATGTAGAGTTTCTCCGGCAGCTTACTGGTAAGCAACTCATAAAGCATCGCTCCCACGGAGTAGAGATCCGTGCTTTCATCAACAGCCCTTGGGTTGTGGATGACCTCTGGAGCGGTATATCCCGGGGTGCCGAAAGCGGTGTCGGCCTCATGATCACCAACGGGCCGGGCGATACCAAAATCGCCGATTTTAGGTGACAGCTCGGCATTGAGAAGAATGTTGGCTGGTTTGATATCCCGGTGAATGATGCCCTGTTGATGGGCGTTATGCAGGCCGTGGCAGACCTCGCAGATGATTCGTCCTGCTTCTTGCGGGTCTATTTTCTTACCATAGGCAGCGTAATAGAGAGACTTGCCGTGAACCATCTCCATGACGATGTAGAGCATGCCGTCAACCTGGCCGAAGTCATAAATGCCGATGAGGTTTGGGTGATTGAGTTTGGCCATGCTTTTGGCCTCGGTTTCAAAGGAGGCACGGAAATCCTCGTCCTCGCCAAAATGACGAGGCAGGATTTTAATAGCCACCTCCCGATCCAGAGACTTCTGGCGAGCCAGATACACAGCTCCCATTCCTCCCTTGGCAATCAGGGAAAGAATTTCAAAGTTAGGCAGGAGTTCTGCTATTTCCTCCAACTCGGGTGGAATGAAGTCGCTCGATGATGAGTCCATACTCATGGTGGCATTATGCTAGGGAAAGTGGCGATAATCAATGCATTGATTATCATCTTATTTCAGGGAAAGTAACTGAACTTGATGTGGATATAAAGGAGTAATTGGAAGGCTTCACTGGGTGCTGAACATTTTGTTGCGCTGCCGTTTTTTTTCCTCTTGGATGGCGATGGCGAGTGCTGGTGGAAAGAGGTTTTCGGGATCTTTGCTTATGTAATGATCCATCGTTTCCGAGGGGCTCAGGGACTCGCCTGGGTTGGATGTGTAGCCCCGGCCTATGTAGACACCCGTGCTGTCCCGCATCTCCAGATGCAGGTGTGCCGGATAGTGGTCGTGGGCCGTTCCGACCGTTCCGATGATCTCTCCCATGTGCACAAGTTGGCCATATGGGGCGTGGCTTTTATCGAGATGTGAATACATCGATAAGAGGATTTTGCCTTCGTGAGTTCTGTGTGCGAGAATCAGCGTGTTTCCCCATGATCGAGAGGGTTCGCCGCGGTATACAACCAGGCCATTGGCAATCGCGAATACCGGGTCACCCAGATCGGTGTTCATTCCACCAATACCGTTGAGGTCATCCCCGGTGTGACGGCCACCGCGTTGCGGGTTGTCATCCCAGTATTTCTGGGCGTTGTAGCTCAGTGCGCCATGTGAGCTGCCCATCGGCAAGGTCATGCGCGTTACAGTGGGTATGAGAGCGCGTTCAAAAGCACTGAGTTGAATAAAGCGCAAGTCAAAGGGCGCTTTTTTAGCGGTTTCGGGGAGCGGATAACCCAGTGGGGCGTCGGTCTGCTGAGGCGACTCCATGGATTTCACCGGCACGACAGGATCTTTTTTGCTGCGGGTGTATCCAAGAATGGTCAGCCCAATCGCGGCAATGAAAAGAGTGATGACAAGACCATCAAGAACCTTTTGACGGGTATGTTGGGGCTGGCTGCCAGGCATGGCTAGAAATTCAACAATATCTCAGCGCGCCGATTTGCCCTTCTTCCCTCTGGCGAGTCATCTCCTGTAGGAGTGGTGTTGGGTAGTCGCGGTTGGGATTTTCCGTATCCTACTATCTGTATCTGCTGCTCATTAATGCCGCACTCGGAGAGGAAAAGCATGACTTGTTGGGCGCGAGCCTGCGACAGGGCCAGATTGTATGGGTCTGATCCCAGCGCGTCAGTGTGACCTGAAATGACCAGTTTTTTCTCTACGCTGGTTTTCAAAAGATCTGCTACAATGGCGAGCTGACGTTTGGTCCGGGAGGTGAGATCCCTGGCATCGAGATCAAAATACACTGCCAATGTATCACCTCCCTGAGGATTTTTAATCAGGGGGCTGTAATGAATGTCACCATCCAGAACGCGTGCAGCATAATCTGCAAGCAGATCATCGAGGTTGATCTCAGTAATAAGCCATGGTGAGTGGATATCTTCCCTCTTGCTGGTAATGGAGAAGGTCGCCATCTCATTTGTCTTGAGGGATTGAAGTCGAACAAGCCAGCCAGAGCTCGTGTCGCGCAGGAACATTTTACGCAGGGTTTTTTCCTTGAGCAGGGTGTATTCACCTTCTTCAAAGACGATGCAAAGTCCCGCGAGCGTGGCGTAGGATACTTTGGTGTTGTCAATGTATTTGCTGGCTTCGGCAGCATCCAGCCTCTTGATGGCATTGAGGAACTGCTTGATGGCAATAAGTGCAGACTGGTCGATCTCGGGTCCGCCGCTGAGCTCTGGCTGCTCCTGAGGGGAAGCATTTGGGTCTGAGCTGGCTAGTGCATCTCCGGGTAGAATGATGTTTTTTACCTGCCATTTGCCATTTTCAGTTTTGACGATGTCGACGAGTATTTTTTTACCGTCTGCCAGATTGAGCGACCATCTGTGTGGGTGGCCATCCACTTTGGATACAGGATTGCTTGGGTCCAGCTTGAGGTTGGAGCTGGCAGCAAGCCCCTTGAGCTGCCGGATCTGATCCTGGGAGAGGTTTGCTCTGCTGAGATAGTCAATCAGGGGCTGGGCATTACCCGCCTGCTCGGAAAGGAGGACCACCTCTTGTATTTTGCCGATCAGCTCCTCAGGTGTTGGTTCCGCATCAGGGTGACTGTCGTCACCGATTTTGAGGTCGAGCGCATCTCCGGACTGTTCATTGGTTGCACCGGCCTTCTCGTTGTTTGAGCATTTACTGAGCAGCAAGCCCGCGGTGGCTGCACCCAGAATGAGAATGACGGCAAAGTAGATGAGTGGCGTTTTGGAGCGAGTTTGTTCCATGAGCGGAATGTTAACGGCAAAACCATGAACTCCAACCCAAAAAAGCAGGCTTTGGAGCCAAAGAGATCACCGCTGATTTCTCTTGAGGTTGGGGATGTTCTTGATGAGTTGGCGCAGGCTGGCAGTGAGTTGATCCAATTCGTCGTGGTGACCGGGCTTGGGTCTGGCAGGATCAAAGCGGATTGCTGAATGAAGTGCCATGGCGGGAAGGAGTATTTGTTCGAGATCCAGCCTGGATGCAATATCCACCTGAAGAAGCTTGCCAAGCCACAGACAATAGGGGGTGCCTATCGGGCGATATCCGATTTTTTTAGCCACCAGTGGTTCGAGTTTGTGCAGGGGTGTGTCAGCAGCATCTTTGGGGCGTTTGTAGGGGTGCCTCACTGCATGTGTCTCTCTCTGGCGCGAGCTCCACAGGCGCCAGCTTACCCAAATGGCTACGATGGAGAGGATGGCGGCAAGGACCGTATATACCCGGGTCTTGTTTGCCTCGCGTGTGCGCCAGATGAGGAAGTCCTCGCGCGCACGTTGCCAGCCGTCGGCTAGTCTCTGTTTCCAGTGGTTCGTGTTGGTTGCCTCCAGGGTTTGCCAGGACGGGGGGGTGAGGTCTACATCCACCCATTTGCCGGAGATCTCTCCGTTGTTACTGTTCTGTTCCAGCCAAACGCGGCTCCATGCATGGGCATGCAAGCCGCGCATCACCCACTCGTCCTTGGATTTGCCACGCTCATGGACGGAGTAGCCAATGCTGTAGCGAGTGGGTATCCCTGCTTCACGAAGCAAGAGGGTCGTGGCGGTGGCAAAATATTCGCAGTGGCCCGTGCGTGAATGCTCAAGAAAGATGCTGATCGAGGAATCTCGTTTGCCACGGTCAAATCTGGGTGTAGTGAGGTGGGTGCTATAAGTGAAGTCATCGAGAAAGAAGTCGCGCACTTTCCTGATTTTGGCCGGTGTGTTGAGAGAGGGATTGTAGAGGTCGAGTTGTTGGCAAACGCGCTTGAGGGTATCTGCTTCAGCGGCAGGAATATCAAGGTCCAGGCTTGTCGGGGGTTCCTCAGTGTTGGCGAAATCACCCAGCCAGGCGGCGTATTCGACGACGTTATAGTTGGGGTTTGCCATGCGTATGGTGCCCAGCGAGTTGCATTCCACAAAGGCCTCCTTGTCCAGATCGCCGATGGCGATGAAACGGTCGGGGACGGGTATGGGATGTTCCCTGACTTTGGCCTCGACTTCACCGATGATACTGATGGGTGCTTTGTCCGAAAGCCTGGGAGTAGACTGGGTAAACCAACGAATGTCTCGCTCACCCTCCACGGCCGCCTCGGTGGAGTAACTTCGGTAACCGAATTCGTCGTAATCGTTGATGCTCTCATTGGGCGCCTGGTGGGAGTAGCGCCATATGGCCCGATCGTATCCATTGTAGGTGGCTGATCTCAGCAGTCTGGGCTTCATTCCCTCGTGGACCTTCATGCGCCATTGGATGCTGGGATTGAGCTTGATTCTTCCCAGCCTGCCAATACTGGTCCTCGCTTCAGTGGCTGACATGGTTTGGTTGATCGTGATCTTGTGACCACCGCCCCTGTAGTGCCGGAATATTTTATACATGCTCCATTGGCCAACCCACGAGAGTGTCAGGAGCAGAATGAAGGCGTAGCTCCAGGCCCAGGGACGACGCCCCCTGTTTTTGGTGTAGGCGTATAAGCAAAAACCCACGAGAATCGACAGGCCAATGTAGTGCAAGAGGTCGTGGCGACTTGCTTTGGCGGTGGCCAGAATCACGATGGCGATGTAGGGATATCCGGTGTTGAATACCCGAGGTGAAACAGGGATGCCCTCCTTGATGTCCTGGAGCATTTTCTTCCGCGCAAAGTAGGAGAAAATACTCAGCGGCATCGTTTTGGATGTGCCGAATCGCTGGGCAAGTTCGATGGGTAACATGATGAATGGAGCCCAGACAAAGAGGGTATGAATGCTGCCCACACGCATGCCGTTGATCCAGGAGATCATGACGATGAGCAGAGCACACAGAATGCAAAGATTCCATGCCCTGATGTAGGACTCGTATTTGAAGTCCCAGCGTAAGTTCACGACGGATCTTGACTCGAGAAGGATCGCTGCAGGTATCGCCGCCGACAAATTCCCTGTCAGATAGCCCCAATATAATAGAGCAAATCCAGCGAGTAATTTGGGAGGTGAGTTTGACATGCCAGAGGTTGGATCAGGATGCATTCATGGACAGATCCGCTTCCACATGGTCGGCACGCAACCAGTGAATGGCGACGGGTGAGGGGTGGAGGCGCTGCAGCTCCCCAGCCTCCTCGAGGCTGTGACAAATAGAGAACACCTTGAGCTCCATACCCGCACGGCGAAACCGTTCAACCGTATCTCGCCGGTTTTCACACCACCCTGTGAAAACACAGATGGAAGCAGTGAGCTCGTCACTGTATTGCAGCACGACATTCTGCAAGGCATCGAAATCAGCCCTTGGTTCGCATGTCACGCCTGCGAGTACCTCCAGAATGCTTTCAACGCGGTTTTCCCCGCGTCCTGAGCTGAACACGAATGCCTCATCGTGGATAAACATCAAATCCAGAAGGCTTTCATGGGTATCAATGCTTGCGGCAAAGGATGCGGCCACGGATACGGCTTCCTCAAACAAGTTCGCCTGCTCTGCTGCCACAAAGGTATCGAGAATGAGGCCATATCTCGGAAAAAAAACATCCTCATATTCCTTGACGATGGGTTTGCCTGTTCGAGCCCAGCTTCTCCAGTGAATATGCCTGAGTGGGTCTCCAGGGCGGTAATCACGCACGCTGGTAAAATCCCCCGACTGCCCGATGGTGTTGGACAAGGCTTCACCACCAAGCTGGAAGCGTGCGCTTCCGGGAAGATCAAGTTGTGGGATTTGGTAGCGGCGGGGAAGAACAATGAGTTTGTCCTCGCTGCATTCAGTTTTGCAGCATCTCTGAAAAATGCCCAGGGGATCAGGCAGCATGATGCGTAGATCACGGAGCATGATAACCCCGCGTTTCCTCGGGGTCAGTGTGATGGGTATTCTCGTGGAGCCCCCAGGCACGAGTGAATGAATAAATTCTGAAGGTTGGCCGGTGAAAAGAGTGAGTTCTTTCTGGAGCCACTCCCAACGATAATAGCACAAGGTGCGATCAAAGAGGTTGCGGTGTTCCTCGCCAGGCTCGCGTGAGCTGCCAAAGAGGATGCGTCCCGGGCGGTTGTCAGGGGCCATTTCCAGGAAGTTGGCTCCCGTCAGGGTTCTCTTTGCTCCGTTGTGAATTTCAATATGGTATTCCAAGGGCTCTCCCGCAGTGGCCAGTCTCGGCAGTCTGCGGATTACACGCACTCTTGCCCTGCGAAACAAAAGCCAAAAGATGCCGACGGTAAGCATGGCAAAGATCATGCCACGCAATTGATAGACGGGCCCCAGGCTATACATGGGCATCAAAGTCCATGAAATGGGTATGATGATGATAAGTAAAATTCCCGCAGGTCGTACCCTGTAAGCGAAAAAATGCCTGATTGCGGAGTTGCCATGGTAGATCCGGTGGATCAGCCGCAGGAAGAGGGGGGATGGTCTGGCTGTCGCCATGAT
>CAYXEC010000038.1:15461-19510 GCA_964463855.1 uncultured Verrucomicrobiales bacterium
TTACACAGGTACGGGCGTTTGCTCGAGGATGTTCTCCACGATCGAGCGTCCGGTGAGGCCATTGAATCTGGCTTCTGGTGACACAACCAGCCGGTGAGCAATGATGTCGGGCGCGAGTTGTTGGATGGTTTCAGGGGTGACAAAGTCTCTGCCTTCAAAGAGGGACAGAGCTTGAGAGACTTTCATTAGAGCCAGAGAGGCTCGCGGGCTGGCAGAGAGTTGGATATCCTCGACATGACGGGTGGCACTTGTGAGCGCCACAATATAGTCCCTGAGCTCCTTGCTTATCCTTATATTGGCGACCGCATGGATCAGGTCCTGTATCTCATTCAAAGTCACGCTGGGCTTCAGGTCATCGAGAGGGTGACCGTCGTTCTGGGATGCCAGTATCTCGGACTCTTCCTTGGGACTGATGTAACCGAGGGAACATTGCATGGTGAAGCGATCCATTTGAGCTTCGGGAAGTGGATAAGTCCCCCTGAATTCGACGGAGTTCTGGGTGGCGATCACAAAGAAAATACCGTCGATGAGATGGCAGGTTCCCTCGATGGTGGCCTGGCGCTCCGCCATGGATTCCAGTAGAGCACTCTGGGTTCTGGGGGATGCCCGGTTAATTTCATCAGCCAGCAGGATGTCGGTGAAAATCGGCCCGGGATGGAAATTGAACTCGCTGGTTTTTTGATTGAGAATGGATACGCCAAGAATGTCAGAGGGCAACAAATCCGGCGTAAACTGGATGCGGTTGAATTGTGCACCGTCGATGGATTTGGCAATCGTCTTGGCGAGGGTTGTTTTGCCGGTCCCGGGGTTGTCCTCGACCAATACGTGCCCCCCCGAGATCATACAGGCAAGAATGTTGCGGATCGTTTTTTCATGCCCCTTGATAATGCTGAGCACTGAGGCCTCCAGGCGGTGGGCTGTGTCGAGAGAGTTCATTCAGGTCTTTTTTAGTGAGGCTTGATTGATGTGTAAATAGAGCAGGGGGTTTATTTTTGAATTCGAGCCATATCACTCTCGCAGCGTTTGAGATGTTCTTTGAATATGGATTGCAGCTTTGATATGGATTGCTCTGGTGCCATTGTTTTGAGCTGTTGCCAGTTTTCTTCATTGAGCACCTCTCGTCCGTAATTGCGTGGATAGCGGAGGTCAAGGTTTGCGAAGATGCGTGGGCCTTTGGCGGTATTTATCACGATGTAGAGCGGGTAATCCAACTCCCCGGAGATAGGTGACTTGGTTTTTGCCGAGATTCCGACCCAGCGATCTTTGGTGGACGTGCCAAGTATCTCCAAGTCTTTATTCATCCCGTTTGCACCTTTGATGTGGCGCTGCGTTTGTTGCATGATGTGTTGTTTGTCCGAGCTTTCCAATATAACACATTGGGCCAGTGACGACTTGATTGCAGCATCGCGAAGCAAGGCATGATATTTGTGTAGAATTGCATGAGCTTCGTCCTCTGGCACAGCATCAAGAGACAAGGGTAGAGTGATTTGCATGGTAGTGCTGAAAACATGCTCGAGCTCTTGTTCCTCCAGGCGGATGTCCAGTTCTGAGAGACGTTTGAGAGTGCTGCCACCCTCGCCTCCAGCTTGCTGATCTGCCGGCATCAACACATCCTCGATGATGTCATGGGGTATGATGTGCCAGCCGTGCCCATCTCTCAGCATCCAGATTTGCATCGTTGGCATAAGTTCACCGCCGCCTGCATGACCACTTAGGAGCCTGACTGTTGCAAGGTTGTCATCACTCACCATTTCAGAAAAGCCATAGGAGAGATCGTCATCCTGTGGTATCATGCGCCACACACTGGTGATGTGAGAGAGAATGGTAGAATGATTCTCCGGTTTGGTGCAGTAATCATTGTTTCTAGGCGTGAGCTGCATGAACTTTTCAAAATCTTGCTCTTTGATGGATTCAATCAGGTGATCCAGTAGTTCTCTGGGGCTTTGGCAGTTTTTTGCGGAGGTCTTTAGGAGGGCGATGGTGGCAAATTGATTTTTTAGCTCGGGCTTGCTTGCATATTTCGCAGGCCATTGTTGGCCTCTGTTGTCTGTATGTAGGCGAATACATGTTCTGCCCTCGACCACATCCGTTTTGAAAGTAAAGATATTACTCCCGCCTGGGCTCCACTTGTTTCGGGGCCTGGGGTCATAGTGCCCTACCATGACATTTCCCTGATCATCAGATTCGATAACGAGGCTTAGGCATGATCGCCAGAAAAAGAAAGCCCAGGTGCTGTTATGGCCATGCTTGTCTCTGTTTTCGATTGCCTCGTTGACGAGTTTGATCTCTTTAAGCAAGGCTTCATGAGGCTTCTGATTACTTGCGCCAAGACAGGCGACAATACCGAGGACATTTCTATTTTTGCATTGCTCTATAAAGTGAGTGACGACTTGCTCGGCCGACATTTGATCAAATCCTGCCTCCTCTTCAATTTGAAGGAGGCTGTTCCTGATATTGGTGAGCTTTGTTTCACGATATTGCGACTCACGCAGAATTTTTTGTTTTGCCATCCAAGCTTCCAAGGCCTGAACCGATTGCTCGGATTTTTCATCGTAACCATATCCGGTATTGGCAAAAGAGCCAAGGGCCGGGGCTGGTAACCAATGATCATTTTTGCGTAAAAGTGCAACGGTGTGAATACGCGTATCCAGTGGGTTGACTGGATTTTCAGCGCGGACCAACACGGCAGCGAATCTGCCATCCGAGCTCTGTGCTTCGACCGCAAGGGAATCATTTTTCTGAAAATCAATTTGCCGTAAATGTTGAATCCTTGCCTTGATCTCGGCGCGTCGTTTTTGGCCGCAGTGCCCGGAGATGGCAGTGTGCTCATCAAGGTTGAATTTCCCATCATGGATCAGCTTCAGATAGTTGAGTGCAGTATTTGCCTGCCTCTCTTTTTCTGCTGCCCCGATACCCGGATCCTCTGCATGCGTTGGCGAAGCTGCAACGCTAGTAATGATGGTGAGTGCAAGGAACAATTTCATCGAGACTTTACGATATCTAGTAACGCTAAGCTCGATGTCAACAAACTTGCATGGATCGTTGTCAATTTGCCAACTGATTCAAGCTGGTGGATTTATTTTGCCAGCTCCTCAAAGGCCTTCTCTTTTTGCCGGCGTTGATCCAGAGGTGTCAGAAGCGGGCTTTCGATCTGGCCTGTCGGTGGAACTTGTATTTCGATGGTAGCCGGCTTGTTGGATTTGAGGCGCGCATTGAGGTCGTCATGCGGGTTGTGAATAGTGCCCCCGAGCTTCACTTTGGTGTATACATTGCCATCCTCGGCAGCAGAAAAGACAGATGGAGCAGGGGACTCCCTGTTGAAGAGTCTGGATGGGATTCCCACAGTTAACTCCCCGGAAAGTGAGCCCTCCCGGTTGACGGTGATTGTTCCCTCAAGACTGAGTAATTGGCTGCTTACCAACTTGAGATTGCTAAGCGAAATGCTATCCAGTGTGCGCACGATCGTACCCCTGCAGTAGTTAAAGGTGGGATGCAAGTAGTGGGACTTGCCGGTGAGATCACGCAAGTCATTCAACATGGGAAATTCATTGACAGTTATTTGATTGGAGTTGAAGGGCATGACAAAGCGCAGCGCCTCTCCATTCTGCTTGTGGTGATCATAGGAGAGAGCACCCATGTCACTGTGAATGTTTCCCTGAATAAAACGGCCGAGGTCTTGTCCCAGTAATTTCTCCATGGGGTAATTGATGGATTTGACATTCATGACGACAGGCTGGTTTCTGTCTTTGTAAGCGATGCCCTTGACGTGTAATTCACCCTGATGGCTGTTGCTCTCGGCAAGCCGCGCATCCACCTCGGCGTTTGAGGCGTTCATGGTGATGATCCCTGATGCAATTTTCAAATGAGGCCAGTTTGAGATTTGAGCCACGCCGTTGCTGAAAGCGATCTGGAAACGGCCATCTGCAAGTTGTTGCAATGAGGTATGCAAGCCTTTGACCAAGCATGCTTCCGAGGGCTCTCCGAAGACGACGTCCAGTTCCTCGCATCGATATGATTGAAAGCGGTAAGTGGAATTTGTGAGCTCCCCG
>CAYXEC010000039.1:0-6044 GCA_964463855.1 uncultured Verrucomicrobiales bacterium
GTCCCCATGGTCACTTCCCAGTGGCAGCTCCCTACTTCTGGACCATCCGGTTCGTTGGATGACCCAGGCAAGCAATTGCAAACCGGCCATGCGGTGATCGGGGTGCACTACAACACGCAGCTCGCGCGTATGTTCCAGGGCATTTATAGCCATCGGGTCGTCAAATAGTCCGGCAATGGCCATGCGGATCTGGGAACTGCGCATCCACTCCACATCCATGGTTACGAGGGATTTTACATCCCTCTTTGCCTTCTCAATACAGGCATAAGATGCCATTGGATCAGGCCACTCGGAACTATCAAACATGAAGCGATCAATCAGACTGTAGAGCCTCTCGGAAAAGAGAGAACTCAGTTGCCCCTGCCACCAAAACACCAGCGGCAAGTCACTATTGAGATGAGCAAAGACCGTGTTACGCAGTCTTCCGGTGGCTTTGCCAGTAAGCTGAAAGGCGATTTGCTCACAACACACACTTTTTCTTCCGTCTGCGAGATGGCAGTGAGCTGTAATCCATGCGCGGATGGACGCCTCGGGCTCATCACGATCAACACCTATCAGGATGGCACGGCAGGCGTGCTCTCTGGTAATAATCTGGACACGCTCCGAGTTTTTGAGAATGGCCCCCTTTTTCTCCGAATACACGGCCAGATTCATCAGCGACGCGTTGGTCCTGGCCTTGTCTTCCTCCCACAATAGATGCAGCTCCTTGTCCACATCTGCAATAGACACCTCCTTGCCGAGAGCCATCGCGTATTCAGTGTCCTCACGCTCAATCATTCTAGTCGGTGGTTAAAGCCTTCTCCATTTATGACCGTGCTTACTCAATAAATCGTCAGCAGTCTTGGGCCCCCATGTGCCAGCCACATACTCCGACATCACAGGAGGTGTCTCTGACTCATGCCATGCATGCTCAATATGATCGATAAACTTCCATGCCTCCTCGACTTCATCCCGGCGCGCAAAGAGCGTGGCATCCCCTGCCATGGAGTCGAGTAACAGGCGTTCATAGGCCTCCGGGCTTCGCTTGCCAAAACTCGTCGCATAGTGAAAATCCATTTTTACGGGCTCCATGCGCAGGCTTGACCCTGGTATTTTGGAAACCATGCGCAACGAAATCCCCTCATCGGGCTGTATCCTGATAACCAGAACATTACCTCCGGGAACACCACCGGAAAGCGCGTTGAACAGCACGGTGGGAGGTTCCTTGAAATGAATGGATATCTCTGTTGCCTTCTTTGGCAACTGTTTACCCATGCGCACATAGAAAGGGACACCACTCCAGCGCCAGGTATCCACCAGTACTCGCAGCGCCACGTAGGACTCTGTCATCGACTCTGGATCTACACGGTCCTCCTCCCGGTAGCCGACCACTTTCTCGCCATCGACATGTCCGGCAACATACTGGGCGCGCACCACATTCTCAGCCACAAGATCAGGTGTATCCCACTGACGCAACGAACGCAGCACCTTCACCTTTTCATCCCTGACGCCGTCGGCAGAGAGATCGGTCGGAGGCTCCATGGCAACAAGGCTCAATAGCTGTAACAAGTGGTTTTGCACCATGTCGCGCAGGGCACCGGATTGATCGTAGTAGCCTCCACGTCCACCCTCCATGCCGAGGTTCTCCGAGCAGGTAATCTGGATTTGCTCAATGCAACGGTTATTCCACAAGGGCTCAAAGATGGCGTTGGCAAAACGCAGCACCATGATGTTTTGCGCCGTCTCCTTGCCAAGATAGTGGTCAATGCGGTAAGTGTCGCGCTCCCGGAATGTCTTACTGACACTTTTGTTGAGATTTTTCGCTGTGGGAAAATCTGTTCCAAATGGCTTTTCCACGATCACTCTGGACCAGAAACCATTTTCGTTACGATTGATTCCCGCCTCCCGGAGGTTGCTTAAAATATCCTCAAAATACTCCGGTGCACTGGCAATGTAAAAAAGGCGATGCCCATTGCCCCCGCGTTCAGTGTCAATTTCATCAAGGAGCCGAGCGAGTTTGGCATAGCCCTCAGGATCTTGAAACTCACTCTGATGATACTGGATATTTTGCGCATATTCCGCCCAGATGGCATCATCATGACCACTGCGCGACACCTTTTTATTGATCTTCTCAAGACCCTGCCGAAACTCCTCGTCGCTTTTTGGCCTGCGGGCAAAGCCAATGATCTTCACCCCTGCCGGCAATGATCCATCCACCTGAAGGTTATAGAGGGCTGGTATGAGCTTGCGGTGGGTGAGATCACCCGTGGCACCAAAAATCACGACTGTACAGGCCTCTGGGCGGGAGCGCGATTCCAGGTCTTTGCGAAACGGGTTGTTCATCATTCAAAAAATAAGGCTGAGATGATATGGCGAAGGCTTTATCACAGCTTTGCCCCATGCCTTCACTCGGAAGCTGGCGCATTGTAAGGGCGATGGCCTGCGCATCAAGCCAAACAGTTGCCTCATCATGACATGGTTGAGCTTCTCATGGGGAACAAAATCAACCGAAGGCTGTAAGAAATGCCACCTCCAGAGCAAGCTGTTCTTGAACGTTTGTCTCCAAATTTGCCCTGAGCTCCTCAATGCCATCCATGCGCGTCAGCAAGCCATTGAGATCGTGTCTGGAAGCTACGGAAGCTGTTACATCGCTCTCCGAGGGGAAATCCAGCTCATTGACCGAGCATTTTTGGCGCACCACGTCCCCCATCCAACATACGAGTGTTTCAATAAGCTTCTCCCGCTCATTGAGATATTCAGACTCGGTGAGGGCAAGGTAGTATTTCTCACGATTTTTAATCCACTCACCACTATCCGTCGTATTTTTGTATTTCTTACTCTCCTCCTTGAACGCTGCATCATTGCGTTTACCTATTTCCGCTTTTTGGTCTGAGAGTATTGCACTGAAGGCGGCCCTTAATGTCAGGGCGGCCTGAATATTACCCATGCCCTTTCTGGCCATGGATGCCAATGCACCCAGAAGCTCTTTACACGCAGCACTTTGTTCACTTCGATCGGCACACGGCATCAGTGGCAACCTGACGCAGCGGGACAACACAGTGGGAAGCAAAAGCTCAGGAGCATCACTTACCAGCAGCAAGAGACACTCAGGAGGCGGTTCCTCCAGCGTTTTCAGAAATGCGTTCTCAGCACCATCGCCCATGCGATCGGCATGAAGAATCACCCCTATCTTCCACTTGCCGGGTGCTGATGACACATGAAAGGATTTTTCCAAATTCCGCATGTCATCAACCGTAATACGCCGTGACTTGGACCTTGGCCGCACCACCCTGACCAAATCACCCTCCAGCTCGTCGAGCGATTGTTCCTCAATGACCTCAGCCTCGCCAAACAAATTAACACCTCCCTCATGCGGAGGGGAGTTAACCAGCTGTATGATGCGCGACACCAGCGTCTCCTTGCCGCTGCCCGCTGGTCCGGTGATAAGAAAAGCGTGTGCCAACCTGCCTCGATGGTGGGCCGCCTCAATGAGATCATACGCTTTATCTGCCGAGTATGCCATACCCCTTTATCCTGCAAATCCTGACTCGTTGAGCAACCTGAAAACAAGGATTCAGGAAGAAACCCGGGCAAAGGAGCGCCCCTGGAGGCTTTTTCATTCGACAAGCTCGATCCCCCGCCCATAGTTCAGGTTGAAACTTATCTCAGCGCGCCTCTACGCTATCCACATTGAAAATCATGAAAATTACACTATTGGCCAGCCTGGCCATTGCCCTGACCACATCCCTGAGCATCGCTGCTGGCGAAGAATGGATGACCGATTTTGAAGCTGCCAAGAAAAAGGCTGCGGCGGAAAACAAGGCCCTGCTTGTGGACTTCACAGGGTCTGACTGGTGTGGTTGGTGCATCAAACTCGTCGATGAGGTATTCAAACACGAGTCCTTCAAACAGGGCGTTGCCGACAAGTTCATCCTCGTCGAACTCGACTTCCCCCGGGACAAGTCCAAAGTAAGCGAGGAAACCCAAAAGCAAAACAAAGCGCTGGCTGAGAAATACTCAGTGCAAGGTTACCCTACCATTCTTCTACTGGACTCTGAGGGCCGGCCATTCGCCAAGACAGGCTACCAAGCCGGGGGGCCGGAAAAATACCTCGCTCATCTCGACAGCCTGTTAGCCAACAAGGAGCGATACGATGGTTCACTTGCTTCGGCCCAGAAACTTGAAGGCAAGGCCAGGGCCCTGGCGCTGATTACCGCCCTGATGATGCTTCCCGATGATCAACTTGGCCACTACGGCGACATCATGACCCAAATCAGAGAGCTCGACCCTGATGATGAGCACGGATTTGTTGCCGAGCAACAGCGCAAGACAGCCTTGAAAACACTGCAAGCCGATATCATGTCCGCCATGCGATCCCAGCAAACCGAGGGCATTCCTGCCAAAGTCGACCAGTTCATTGCCGACTACAATGTCACGGGCGAAGAGAAACAGAATTTACTGGGCATGAAAATGAACCCCCTCATCATTGCTCAACAGTTCGACGAGGCTCTCCTGCTACTGGATCAAATTATCACCATTGATCCTGAAAGCAGGATTGGCAAGTTTGCCGAAGAATTCAAACCGAGGCTGCACAAGATGAAAGAGGATGCTGCCCAGGCAAAGGAAGATTAATTTCCTACTGTTCGTTATCAGGTAAAGGCTTTGACCAGCTATCATTGGAATCATTGGGCTACGCCCAGATTCGGGCAAGTTCGGCAATCACATCGCTGAAGCGCGGCGAGGTTCCAAGAGCCGGGGACAATCTGAGCTGATGGCCCCTGAACTCATGAGTGCAATCGTGAGCAGGGCCTTCAATGCCGAGATCGGCAGGTATGTCCCAGCCTCCGTGCTGCCCGTCATTGAGCAGATAAGGCACCACAATAACCTGCCTCTTGCTCGCTACCTGGGTCCACTCATCCACTCTGGGTAGCTCTTCCAACCACAGGTCGGCAACCTGCCCCCATTTCTTTTGGGTGCGTATCTCACCAAGGTGATGCAGCAGGGTTTGCTTGGAACAAGGGTTTTTCCCAGACCCATGGCCAATGACAAGCAAACTGGTGTTTGCCGCTGACCACTGGCCCAGCAAATCAGTGGCGGCCGCGTCAATTAATTCCCCCATGAGCGGGTGACTCCCCACTGGGGGAGAACAACGGCAATTTTCCCACCCCTGCTGAGCCGCCAGTTTCGCGGGAACAACCTGGCGTGTGAAGTAACCCTCAGCAAGAAAATCGGGCACGATCACCACAGGAGTATCACCAAGGCCATCGAGACAATGATCGACCAAGGGCTCCTCTTTGAGAAAAGCGCAGCGCACATCAGCAAAAACACCACCAGCTTTGAGAACCTCTGCGTGGAAACGTACGGAAGATGAGGATTCCGGATGCTTGGATGAGCCGTGCCCAAGGATCAGCAAGGTCGTATTTCGCAAACCACTCACGGCACTAATCTGTTATTAGATCTGGAAGTCCGCAGCGCCTGAGTCAATGTGAAGGCCGCACTCATACTTTTCCCCGTTAAAGCGAGAGCTTTCAGCCGAGCCCCCTTCTGTCACGGGAGATGTCGAGTGCCAGTCTCCCATGGTCTGGTAACCCTCTGCCTCCAGCGGATGCCGGGGCAGCTTGTTGTCATAGAAATAGGAAGCCACCTGAGCATCAGCCCAGTCGAGGATGGGGTAGACCTTGATCGTATTCTTCTGCTGCTCGGCAAATGCACGGTTAGCCCGGGTATTGGAGTGCGCACGACGCAGACCACTGATCCAGATGTCCGCGCCAAATTCCTTGAGAGCGCGGTCCATGGGCTCGACTTTGTTGATCAGGCTGTAGCTGGCGTTTCCCTCCTGCCCCTGCTCCCACAGCTTCCCGTAAAGGGCCTCCTGACGGGCAGCCGAGAGTTTGGGTTGGTAGACCTTTACATTGAGGCCAAAAGTAGCAATGAGCTGCTCGGCGTATTGGTAAGTCTCGGGAAACAAATAGCCTGTGTCGATCCACACAACGGGGACCTCGGGAGCATGCTTGCGAACCAGATCGAGCATCACCGCGGCCTGCAAGCCAAAGCTGCTGCTCATC
>CAYXEC010000039.1:6054-19075 GCA_964463855.1 uncultured Verrucomicrobiales bacterium
CATCACAATGCGCGAACCATACTGCTCATAGAGCCAGGCAAGACGCTCGGGCGCAGCCATGCCCGAGAAGGCCGCATTGACTTTCTCGACATCTGTAACTGCTTGGACCCCTTCGCTCATGCTGATCATCACGACTTCGCCTCCTCCACATCCGCGTGGAAATTATTGCCTGCTGTGGTCTCCTTGACGTATCCGGCACGGATCACAAAGTCGCCGAAACGCTCGCCTTCATTGCGCTGCTTGGCATAATCCTTGATAATCGGAGCGAGCAAATCCTTGATTTCATGACTGGGCACGGATTGAGAGTAAAGTTTATTGAGCCTGTGCCCATGGAAACCACCCCCGAGATAAACATTGTATTTACCGGGTGCCTTGCCGACAAAGCCGATTTCTGCGAGGTAGGGCCTGCCGCAACCATTGGGGCAACCCGTCATGCGTATGGTGATGGCATCATTGCGCAGCCCGGCCTCCTCTATAACCTCTTCAAGCTCGGTGATCAGATCGGGAAGGTAGCGCTCGGCCTCGGCAAGTGACAGTCCGCAGGTGGGTAATGCCACGCACGCGATGGAATTGAGTCTGAGTGCGGATTGCTCGTTACTATCAAGCAACTTGTATTGCTTCATGAGCGCCTCGATCTGTTCCTTTTGTCCCTCTGCGACATTGGCAATCACCAGGTTCTGGTTGGCCGTCATCCGAAACTCCCCCTGGTGCACATCAGCAATGGCAGCAATACCGGATTTCAACGGAAATGCCTCAGTGTCCCTGACGCGCCCCCCGGGCACGAAGAGCGTATAGTGGTGATTGCCCTTGTCATCCTGGACCCAACCAAAACGGTCACCGTTGTACTCGAATTTGAAGTCGCGGGCCGGCTCGAGCTTGTAACCGAGATACTCCTCCAGCTTGTCGCGGAATCCCTCAGCGCTCATGCGTTCCACCGTATACTTCAGGCGCGCCTGCCTGCGGTCAGTACGGTCGCCGAAGTCTCTCTGAACAAGCATGACCTTTTCAGCCACATCCACTGCCTTGTCCGGCGTTACAAAACCGATCAGGTCGGCAGTGCGAGGGAAGGTTTCCAGCTTGCCGTGGGTCATCCCCATGCCGCCACCCACAGTGACGTTATAACCAGCAATGCTGCCCTCCTCAACGATGGCGATGAATGAGAGACACTGTGCATAAATGTCGGTGTCATTACCCGGCGGCACCGCCACATTGATCTTAAACTTGCGAGGCAAATACGTCTTGCCATAGAGGGGTTCGATTTCCTCCTCTGTGCTGACAACCTTTTCCTCATCGAGGAATATCTCATGGTAAGCGCGGCTATGCGGCAACAGGTGATCGCTGATGTCACTTGCCAACTGCACAGCTTCAGCGTGCACATCACTCAAATGCGGATTGGCATTGCAGATGACATTGCGGTTCACGTCTCCACATGCCGCTATGCAATCAAGCAACACCTTGTCCATGCCTTGAATCGTCGCCTTGAGATTGTTTTTTATCACGCCATGCAGCTGCCAGGTCTGGCGCGTGGTGATTTTGAGCGTCCCGTTGGCATACTGGTCTGCCAGGTGATCCATGGCCAGCCACTGCCCCGGGGTTGCCACCCCACCCGGAAGGCGCACACGGATCAGAAAACTAAATGCTTTCTCGAGTTTTTTCTGCCGGCGCTCCTTACGGACATCCCTGTCATCCTGGAGATACATGCCGTGAAATTTACTCAGCTGCTGACTATCCGCAGTAATCGACCCGGTACTGGTATCGGCAATCTCCTCGGCTAATGTTCCCCTCAAGTAGTTACTGTTAACTTTTAGGGGTTCGTTTGCTGATAGCTCTTTCTCTTTGCTCATGTTTCTGGTCATTGGCGGCTCTTGCAGAGCCTGTTGATACTTGACGGCCCTTAGTAGACGTCTCGCTGGTAACGCTTTTCTTTTTTGAGGTTATTGACGTAATCCTCTGCTTCCTGATCACTCATCGCTCCTTCACTGGCGACGATATCCAGTAGTGTCTGATGAACATCCTTGGCCATGCGCGAGGCATCACCGCAGACATAAAAGTGGGCGCCTTTTTGCAACCAGTTCCAGACATCGCCGGCACGCTCCGCGAGCTTGTGCTGCACATACACCTTTTCTGGCTGGTCACGTGAGAAGGCCACATCGATTCGGGACAGATCCCCGTTCTTGAGATATTCCTGCCATTCGAGCTGATAGAGAAAGTCTTCGTTATAGTGCTGATCGCCAAAGAATAACCAGCTACTGCCTTTGGCTTTGTTGGCGGCGCGCTCCTCGACAAATGCTCGGAATGGGGCAATGCCCGTACCGGGCCCAACCATGATGATGGGCGTGTCGTCATTGTCAGGCAGGCGGAAATTCTTGTTATGATGTGTGTAGACAGAGACCTTGGCTCCCTTGGGCGCATCATCGGCAAGGAAGGTGGATGCCACCCCCTTGCGATCCTTGCCATGGGCGTGGTATCTGACAGCAGCAACGGTAAGATGCACCTCATCTGGGTGCACCCTCAGACTGGATGCAATTGAGTACAGGCGAACCGGAAGCTTGCGTAAAATATCGACAAGCTGCTGAGGCTCCAGCGCCGGCGCTGGATAGAGTTCAAGCAGGTCGACAATCTGGCGTCCTTCACTCCAATCCTTGAACTGCTCCTTGGCCTCTGGCGCCAAAAGGGCGGCTAACTCTTCAGAGCCGCTGATCTCTTGCCATGAACTGGCCACCTTGCGCGAAAGTCCGGTGATATCAAGCTGTGTGGTCAAGGCATTGATAAGTGGCATTTCACCCTCACCTTTCACCTCCACAAGTGCATCGGCATCCAACCCGCCTGATTTGACCAGGTTACTTACAACATCCGCGGCATTCCGGGCTATGACACCTAGCACGTCACCCGGCTCATAGGTAAAGCCTGAACCCTTGAGTGATAGTTCGATGTGGTAGGTTTCCTTGGCTGAGTGGCTGCCACTGAGTAGCTGGTTCTCTATGACCTCGGCAGGAAAAGGGTTTTTTTTGTCGAAAACCCCCTGCCCGATTTGCTGCGCCGCTACTTGGCCTGCCACTGATGCGCTGGCCCCAAATTCCGTCCAGACAAGCTTGGCCCATCCTTTAAATGCCTCATCATAGTCAACATCACAGTCGACGCGCTCCACTACACGCTTGGCGCCGAGTTGTTCCAACCTCGCGTCCACCTCCTTGCCTGTTTGGCAAAACTGATCATAACTGGTGTCTCCAAGAGCGCATACAGAAAACTCAACTCCACCAAGTGCCACCTCACCATTCATCAGCTCTTTGTAGAAACTCTCCGCTGACTCAGGTGGCTCCCCGTCTCCCCATGTGCTCACCACAACGAGCAAGCGCCCAGCATCCTGCAAGCTTGCCAGGGACGCGTCTGCCATATTGAGCAACCGGGCCTGGTAACCATTTTGTCTGGCCTGGGTGACGAGCTGACTGGCCAGTCCCTCCGAGTTACCTGACTCGGTTCCATATAACACGGTGAGTGCATGGCTTTCTGCACCCGTATGACTGGGCGCAGCTGAGCTTGATAAAACTTGGACGCCGGAGCCGGCAAGGAAGCCACTGATCCAGATCAGTTGATCTGGATTCAACAAGCCAAGTGATGACGAAAGCTGTCGCTTTTGTTCATCATCGAGAGGTGCGTGATCGGGAAAATGAATCATTTAAACCTTAGTTTGTTTATAAGGATACTTTTGTCGGGATGCAAAAAATGCCCTCAACACAGCTCTATTGCAAGCTAAATAAGCGTTTAGCCATGACAAAAGTGGCTCACAATGGCAGCGACAAGCCCCTCAATATTGTGGCTTTCCGCCTCGATTACCTCTTTTCTGCCCAATTCCTTCAGCTTGGCTGTGGTAATGGGTCCAATACTTGCGGCAACACATGCCTCTGGCCATGGCAGGGCAAGATCGTGAAAATACCTCGCTGTCGAGGAGCTGGTGAAGGTGACGATATCCGCCCCCTCACTTGCAAGGCGCTCTACTGCTCCTGTCGGGTCATCCTTCTCGGCCTCGATTCGGTAGGCAATGCACTCATCAACGATGGCATTCTGCTCGGCGAGCCCATCTGAGAGCACGGGACGGGCATTTTCCGGGCGTACCCACAGCACGGTCTGGCTATCAATGTCGTGCTCATTCTCAAAGGCCTCAAGCAGGCCTTCGGCGATATGACGCTCCGGAACGAGATCTACCGCAAAGCGATAGCTCTCAATGGCTTTTTGCGTACCCGGCCCCACAGCCGCTATGCGAACTCCTCCAAGACTGCGGGCATCCTTATAAACTGCAAAAAATGCGTCGAAAAATCTGCGCACTCCATTCGTACTACTAAAGACAATCCAGTCATAGGCATGCACGTTTGTCACACATTCAGCGAATCCAAGCTTATCGATTGGGTCCTCTATTTTCAACACCGGCAGCTCGATAACATCAGCGCCCAGATCACTAAGCCTGTTGACCAACTCGGGAGCCTGCTCCTGACTGCGGGTAACCACAATACGCTTCCCCTTGAGGGGCCGTTTCTCATACCATTCAATATTTTCCATCTCGTTTATTATGTGACCTATGACACCCACTGCTGGCGCCTTGAACGCTGTAGCCTCGGCAATATCCGCGATATCTGCCAAGGTTCCAGTGATCGTTTTTTGTCGCCCCGTTGTCGCCCATCGGGTCAAGGCAATCGGTGTATCGGGGGCGGCACCGTGTTCGACAAGTTTGCTGGTGATTTCCCGCAACCGGGCGACCCCCATTAAAAAAACCTTCGTTCCAGGGGCCTTGGCGAGCTGTCCGTAATCGAGGTCACTACTTGCCTTGTCACTGGAGTCGTGGCCTGAAAACACGGTAAGCTGGGAGCCATATGCCCGGTGCGTCAGTGGAATACCGGCATAGATTGGACCGGCAAAAGCGGACGAAATTCCAGGGACTATTTCAAACTTCAGACCGGCATCGGCGAGAGCCGCTGCCTCCTCTCCCCCACGCCCAAAAATCATTGGATCCCCGCCCTTGAGCCGGACGACCGTTTTGCCCTGACGGACTCTCTCTACGAGCAGCTCATTGATCTGCTGCTGAGGAAGTTTATGGTCCGCGGCACGCTTGCCAACATCAATGGTCTCGCATCCCGGCTTGACCCAGGTGAGTAATTCGGCACTGCTCAGGGCATCGTAAACGAGGACATCCGCACGCTCAATGCACTGCTTTGCCTTCAGGGTAACAAGTCCGGGATCCCCGGGACCTGCTCCAGCCAGATAACAGATTCCGCTCATGACAGGCCCTTGTATAATTTTTTCGCCACGCGCTCTGGCTTTGCAGCCCTGCCCTTGGCAATGGACTCGGTCGGTCCATCATTATTACCCTCCTCAAAAACCCGGCCCATCATGTGCATGGATTTACCCTCCACGTATGACCTGACACCCACGGGAGTGTGACATCCGGCATCGAGAAGGCGCAGAAACTCGCGTTCCGCCCTCAACAGCAACATCGATTCATGATGGTTGATGGCATCGATACAAGCTTGGGTCTCTGCGTCACCTTTTCGAATCTCAAAGCCCACAATACCCTGGCCCGCAGCAGGCAAAAACTCATCTTCCTGCATCGTGACAGCATGTAGCCCCCCCTCGAGCTCCTGACTCAAATCATAGCCGAGCCTGACCAAGCCGGCCTCCGCCAGCATGATCGCATCGAGCTCATGGCTATCCCGCAGCTTCTGTAGGCGGGTGGGCACATTCCCACGGATATCCACTAGCTTGATATCTGGTCTCAGCCACTGTAATTGACGCTGTCGGCGCACACTGCTGGTCGCTATCACGGCACCCTCAGGCAGTGCTGAGAAACAATCCGCCTTTGCACACACCAGCACATCCCGAGCTGGAGCGCGCTCCAAGGCGCCGGCGATCACAAAGTGGTCGGCAAGCACTGTTGGCACGTCTTTCATGCTGTGCACTGCAAGGTCAATCTCCTCGTTTTCGAGTGCTATTTCGAGCTCCTTGGTAAAAACTCCCTTGTCCAGGCACCCCTCGGCTTTTGCCACTTCTGAGAGAGGCACATCAGTCCTTCTGTCTCCCGTTGTGGTGACGATTTTGCGTATAATTTCCCGATCTGGAAATTTTTCACGCAATAGACACTCAGTCATCTCCGCTTGTGCAAGAGCGAGCGCGCTACCCCGTGTTCCTACAACAAGTGGTTTCATGATGTCTGGTCTATTTCCTCAGCGATCATCTGCTCACAGAGCTGAACCTGCTTGGCTCGGGATTCCCTGGCAGCACTGGCCAAGTGCTGGAGTGTATCAATGTCGTAGAGATAAACTTCTTCAATTTCACCTGCCTTGGCTTCAATATCGCGGGGCACGGCAATATCAATTAAAAACAGCGGGCGGAATTTGCGCTTCCTGCGAACTGCCTCAATTTGTGCAGCATACAAAACCGGCTCCGGCGACCCCGTAGAGGAAACAACCACGTCAGCCTGAACGAGAGCCTCTCCCCAGGCATCGAACGGAACAACCTCCCCATTGAGTTCATCCGCCAGAGACCTGGCGCGCTCCAGGGAACGGTTCGTCACGGTCAACTTGCTCGCTCCCCGGGAGATCATGCTCTGAGCCACAAGGCGGCTTGTTTCCCCGGCACCTATGACCATGACATGGCTGCCATCTAATTTGCCGAATATTTTCTCCGCCAGATCAACAGCCACATTACCAACCGAGGTGGCCCCCACCTGAATGCGCGTGTGTGTGCGTATCCGTTTACCGACAGCAAACGACTTTTGAAACAGGCGGTTCAGAGTCCCCTTGGTAGCACCAGCCTCAAGGGCCTGTTTGTAGGCATGCTTCACCTGGCCAAAAATTTCCGTCTCACCAAGCACCATGGAATCCAGACCACAGACCAAGCCAAAAAGGTGCCGCCTGGCGTCATCACCGCACTTCGCATAAAGGTGCCCCATGTCATTCTGATCATGCCCCTTTGAAAAGTGCTCTTGCAATACTTCCAAGCCCACTTGCCGGTCTTCAGCGGCGACGTAAATTTCCATGCGGTTACAGGTTGATATCACCACACCCTCGGCAATGGTGGAAAGCTCGGTTAGCTCTCTGGCCTTCACTCCGAGCTCCTCTTCGGATACGGCAAAATGCTCCCTCACCTCAACAGGTGCGGTTTCGTGATTGAGTCCCATGCATATCAATTCCATCTAGTTGATCAGTGGAAAAATCACCAGAGACAGTGCAAAAAGGAGAACCGCTGCCATCGCCAGCTTTCTTGGAGGCATTCCCCGCCGCCATTCCAAAACGACCAATAATGCGTAAGCTGCCCACTGGCCGAGAGCCACGTAAAGATGTTTGTTGGCAGCTCCTGTTCTTTCCATCACCAGGCCGCATACCAATCCCAAAGTCAGGAGCCCGAAGCCCATCACCAGCAGGCGTCTGACAACCTTGCTCAATTCACGGGCGGGCGGAAGATTGGCAAACAGACCGGTGTCCATATGGGCTTCCTTCAATTGCCTGTTGAGAACGATAAACATCACACCCGCAACAGCGGCAAGACCAAGGGCTCCATAGGCGAGCACCGAAAAGGCTGCATGGGATTCCCTCCATCCGTCTACCACGGTTTTGCGTTCCGGATCTGCCTCGAGCAAACCCGGCATCAAGGCCAGTGAAAGTAAAAAACAGACGAGCGGGGCGGTAAAAACACCCAGCAGCGACAGCCTGTAAACAGAGCCCACTGCCATATAAAACATGGTCAGGGACCACGCGGAAAATATAAGGACCTCACCAGTATCCGCCAGCGGACAGCTGGCACGCATTTCTCCGCGGATACTAAGCACGGTGAGCTGCGCCATGAAGCTAAAGAGCATCCATAAAACCGTCCAGCGCGACCTGTTGCCGCGACGCACATATCGCGCACCCTGCACAGCTGCTATGGCTGCGAGGATCACGGCTATTATGAGCATCCACCTGTCCACGACGGTCTGTCTCATGCACAGATAGCCGGGGAATTTCAAGCCGATATCTCAACGATGTTCAGTGTCATCAGATCACCTGTCGTTCGATGTGGCCATGATGGTGTTTTTCTCGTTGTAGAAATTCATTCGATCACTTTAATGGATCGATGAAAATTGGCATCCCCAAAGAAATTCGACCGGGTGAGAAGCGTGTTGCAGGATCACCCAAACTTCTCGAAAAACTTATCAAACTGGGATTCCAGGTCGCCGTCGAATCAGGAGCTGGTGCAAGCGCAAACATCTCTGACCAAGACTGGATCAATGCAGGTGCAACGACCGTCGATTCGGCCGGCCAGCTCTGGGAACAGAGCGATATCATCATCAAGGTAAACCCTCCAAGCCCAGAGGAGGCCAATCACCTCACCCACGGCAAAACCCTGGTCAGCTTTTTTTGGCCGGCTCAAAACGAACCCCTATTGGAAAGCATCGCATCCCGGGGAGCCAATGTTCTCGCCATGGATTGCGTGCCACGGATTTCGCGTGCTCAAAAACTGGATGCGCTCTCATCCATGGCCAACATTGCCGGCTATCGCGCAGTCATTGAAGCCGGAAACCATTTCGGCCATTTCTTTACCGGACAAATCACCGCAGCAGGAAAAGTGCCGCCGGCAAAGGTTCTCGTAATTGGCGCGGGGGTGGCCGGTCTCTCGGCCATAGGCTGTGCATCAAGCCTGGGAGCCATTGTCCGTGCTTTCGATACCCGGCCCGAAGTCGCCGATCAGGTCAAAAGCATGGGCGGGGACTTCATCTATCCCGACATCCGGGAAGACGGATCCGGTGAGGGCGGCTATGCCAAAGTCATGAGCAAGGAATTCATTGAAGCCGAGATGGCTCTCTTTGCAGAACAGGCCAAGGAAATCGATATCATCATCACCACAGCACTGATCCCAGGCAAACAGGCTCCCGTGCTCATCACCGGGGAGATGGTCAAATCCATGAAAGCAGGTAGTGTCATCGTCGACCTTGCTGCTGAACAAGGTGGCAACTGTGAACTTACCGAAAAAGACCAGCTCGTCAAAAAACATGGCGTGAGCCTGGTCGGGTATACAGATTTCCCCAGCCGCATGTCGGGTCAGGCCAGCCAGCTTTACGCCAACAACATTGGTCACCTTTTTGACGAGTTGTGCCCTGAAAAAAACGGTCAAATCGATCTCAATTTTGATGATGAAGTCATCCGCGGGACCACTGTAATCAAAGCCGGCGAAGTTACCTGGCCAGCACCAGCACCCAAAATCAGCGCCTCACCTCCAGCAGCCAAGGCAAAGGAGCCAGAGCCCCTTGTCGCCACCCCGGATCGTACTAAAAAGGGATGGGGCAGCTTGCTGGGCATAGCTGTGGCAGCTGCCCTCATTCTCGGTGTGGGCTCGGTTGCGCCTGACAAATTCATGGGGCACTTTACCGTCTTTGTACTGGCGTGTTTTGTGGGCTGGCAGGTGATTTGGAATGTTACTGCTGCACTTCACACTCCGCTCATGAGCGTCACCAACGCCATCAGCAGCATCATTGTCCTGGGTGCACTCCTGCAGGTCGGCAATGAGTCAAACATGATTGTGATTCTTTCATCTGTGGCGATCCTCATCACCACGGTCAATATTGTCGGAGGCTTTCTGGTCACCCATCGTATGCTCGATATGTTCCGCAAAGACTGACCCTCCATCGTTTTATCCACTTAAACCATCAATTCACCAATCACATGTCTGAAGGAATCACCACCGCCTGTTATATCCTTGCCAGCATCCTCTTCATTCTGAGCCTGGGAGGCCTCAGTGATCAGGAGAAAGCCCGTCGCGGCAACCTCTATGGCATCATGGGCATGCTGCTTGCCGTGGGAGCCACCCTGTTCAATGCATCAGTCGGCAACTATGGAGTTATTGTTACAGTTGTCATCATTGGCGCCATCATTGGTGCCATTCTGGCAGCGAGGGTGAAAATGACCGCAATGCCCGAGCTTGTCGCCATGCTGCACAGCTTTGTGGGTCTGGCTGCCGTGCTTGTCGGTTTCGCCACTTTCCTTGATCATTCCAACGATTTCACAGGTGCGGAGAAGACCATCCACGATGTCGAAATTTACCTGGGCATTCTCATTGGCGCAGTAACTTTCAGCGGCTCTGTAGTGGCCTTTGGCAAACTCAGCGGGAAAATCAGTGGCGCCCCATTGCTGCTACCGGCGCGCCACTTTTTGAATCTTCTGATTCTCATCGCCTGCATCGTCCTTGGCTGGATGTTTGTTCATTCCAGCAGCTCCGTTTCGGTGATGCCATTGCTCATCATGACAATACTTGCCCTGCTCTTCGGCATTCACATGGTGGCAGCCATTGGAGGAGCCGACATGCCCGTCGTCATATCGATGCTCAACAGCTATTCGGGATGGGCAGCTGCAGCCACCGGCTTCATGCTGTCCAATGACCTCCTCATTGTCACAGGTGCCCTGGTTGGCTCCAGTGGAGCTATCCTCTCCATTATCATGTGCCGCGCCATGAACCGCAAATTCATCAATGTGATCCTTGGCGGCTTCGGCACTAAAAAATCCACGGGATCCACTACCGAGGCAGCTGACCAGGGTGAGGTGGAGGCAATCACCAGTGAAGAAACTGCAGCACTGCTGAAAAATTCCAAGTCCCTGATCATTGTTCCGGGATACGGCATGGCCGTTGCACAAGCCCAGCAGTCGGTTGCCGCGATGACTCAAAAACTACGTGAAAAGGGGGTGAATGTTCGCTTTGCGATCCATCCCGTTGCCGGGCGCATGCCCGGACACATGAACGTCCTCTTGGCCGAGGCCAAGCTACCCTATGACATCGTTCTTGAGATGGATGAAATCAACGAGGACTTCCCCGAGACCGATGTGGTCATGGTCATCGGGGCCAATGACATCGTCAACCCATCCGCCGAGGATGAGCCGGATAGCCCGATTGCGGGCATGCCGGTTCTCCAGGTTTGGAATGCCAGGGAGGTTATTGTATTAAAGCGCAGCATGGCCGCAGGCTATGCAGGTGTTGAGAACCCGCTCTTTTTTAAAGAGAACACAAGGATGCTCTTCGGAGATGCCAAGGTCAGTATAGACGCCGTGGTTCATGGCCTGGCCTGAGCGTGATCAACGCAGCCCCAAAATGCTTGCTCCTGTCTCCGGGTTCACCCGAAAGGTGGCTGAGCCACTTGCCTTGGGCCGCTCGCCCTGCACAGTCTGGTATTGGTAGACCTTGACCGGCTTGACACCTTGAACCTGCGACATCAGGTAGATACGCAATGTCAAAGCTTCACTGCCCTTATAACCTGGGAGGTCTCTGATTTCATAGCTCAGTTGATTCAGACCGTCACGGGCACCACCTATGATCACCTCTGACTCTTGGTTATCCTGGAAACGGTGCTTACTGATATTGTTCACCCTCACCTTGACCTCTCTGCCCGGGCAGTAGGAATACACCTTTGCGATATACTTTGCCCGAGGCACGGCATCCGGTATTGCCGGCTTGATTCCTGTGGGCAAAAAATCCTGATTGTCGACATATTCCAGATTTCCGGCAGTAATCTGGGCACGAACATCCTTGAGATTATCCAGATTGATAAATTCCGCCGTGTCAAATTTCCAGCCGCGCCCCTCATAGACAAAGCTCAGAACAAGGAGATTGTCAGCCGGACCACCACCCGCACCAAAGTCAACCCTGCCAAAATAAACCGATTTTGCCGTCATTCCCTCGCTCCTGGCCCTGATCAGGCGGAGCCCCTTGATAGTAGGCGGATCGGCAGGCAGATCGAATATGTCGGCAGGCCAGCTCCCCTTCTCCGAATTGATCCGGTTTTCGAGTAATTTTCGGCGATGGGTGGCCGTCGACTCATACCATGCCCGGTAGTTGTGCGCGATCATCGCATCCCGCCAGTAGATGTAGACATCCTGCAGAGATTGCCCCAGCTCAGCTTGACGGGGCCCGACTTGAGCGTGGGCCAATCCGATGCCACCAAACGACACCCCCATCCCCACCAGCAGAGCAAATAAATAGACACGCATCTCGTATTCCATTGGACAATAATTATCGCTCAGGGCAAACCTTTTCTCAACAAGAGCTTGCAACTTGCGCTGCCATCCAATCTATTACGGTCATCAACCGCATTGCAGGCATCTATTATGAATCCACTCACCGAAGCAAAACCACTGAGTTTGAATCGGGATCTCGAGCTACTCAAGGATGCCAAGTCATTTGTCTATCAAAGCGAGTCTGATATTGATCTGCATGCGCACTGCTTTTTCCCCGCTGACCATCAAGCATCCGATGCCAGACCTGCTGTGCTCTTTTTCCATGGAGGCACATGGGATGTCAGCATGACCACCCAGTTCGCACCACATGCCATGCATTTTGCCAGCAGGGGCATGGTCTCAGCCGTTGTTCAGTACCGGGTATCCTCCATGTCGGAGACATCTGCGGAAAACGCGGTGGACGATGCTCGTGCAGCGATTCTATGGCTTAAAAACAACCACGCGAAGCTCGGTATTGACCCCAATAGAATAATCGTTGCGGGCGCTGCATCCGGGGCTTTCATGGCACTCACCCTGGCGATGGCCGAGGAAGACCGCGCTGAAGATGGCTACTCCTCGCGGCCATTAGCTGTGATCGCCCTGAGCGCGATGGTCGACCTCACCAAGAAAAGCCCTGCTATCGAGCGTTTTAACGATCCTGGCAAGGCCATTCAGTCCAGCCCGATTAAACATGTCAAAAAAGGTCTCTGCCCGATGCTTTTCGTGCATGGCAAAGCGGACACGATTGTGCCCTATGAGCAAATTGCCAAGTTCGCCAAGGCCATGAAACGCAAAAAAAACAATTGTGAGCTTATTGATTTTGAAGGCATGAATCACAGCTTTTTTAATTTCAACGTGAGTGCCAAACACTTTGAAATCACCCTTAATGCGATGGATGCTTTCCTCGTCAATCTGGATTGTCTTGAGCCCGTGGATTACCTCTAGCCTGAATCCATTTGGTAACGGCCACACTGCGCACCTCATAAAAACCTGCGGGTTGGCTGCGCTCCGCTCCG
>CAYXEC010000040.1:0-591 GCA_964463855.1 uncultured Verrucomicrobiales bacterium
CAGCCCAACAGCTTGCCCATGAGGTCAAACATTGCCTCATTCCACTCACCGGTCCCTCGCCGATGGAGGGAGCCATCTCCTCGGCCGGGGGCGTTGCCTGGCATGAAATCGATGATTCCCTGATGCTCAAGAAACTTCCCGGAGTCTATGTCGCTGGAGAGATGATCGACTGGGAGGCACCCACCGGCGGCTATCTCATGCAAGCTTGTTTTGCCACTGCAGCCCATGCAGCAAAAAGTGCAGCAGAAAGCTGATCATCCGGACAAGCAGTCCCATTTGCTTGAAATCGGATATGGTCGATTAATCGCTGGAACTCTGCCGCTGTTGCATGCATGATGATAGGGCTCAAAGCGTCATTTCATCCATGCATTGGTTTCACATCACACTTATTCTTGCCGTCATCCTGCTAGCCGCTGTCATCATTTACGACCTCACTCAGAAAAAGCACGCCATCCTGCGCAACTTCCCCATCATTGGTCACTTCCGCTATCTGTTTGAATCCATTGGTCCCGAACTAAGGCAATACATCGTAACCAGCAACGACGAGGAACGCCCCTTCTCCCGCGACCAACGCCGATGGATCTACGCGTC
>CAYXEC010000040.1:601-19031 GCA_964463855.1 uncultured Verrucomicrobiales bacterium
GAGAACAACTACTTTGTTTTTGGCACGGACAACGACATCGAGCTGAGTCCCAATTATCTCATCCTCAAACAATCCACTTTTCCTCTCTCAGAAATCTCCAAGACAGACCCCAACTACAACCCACTTTACCCCATTCCCTGTGCCAAGGTAATGGGTGCTGCAAGGGGGCGAGCCAAGGCATTCCGACCGCGTTCCGTCGTCAACATCTCTGCCATGAGCTTCGGGTCCCTGGGCAGTGCTGCCATTGAGGCCATCAACAAAGGCAGCGGCATTGCAGAATGCCTGCACAACACGGGTGAAGGAGGAATATCGCCTCATCACCAACATGGAGGAGATCTGATGCTGCAAATAGGCACAGGCTATTTTGGCTGCCGGGATGAACACGGCTCTTTTTCGATGCCCGCCCTCGTAGAGACAGTCCAGGCGAACCCGGCCATCAAAGCCATTGAGATCAAGCTCAGCCAGGGAGCCAAGCCGGGGCTGGGTGGCCTCCTGCCAAAAGCAAAAATAACCCCCGAGATAGCCGCTGCCCGGGGCATACCGGCAGACAGGGATTGTGCCAGTCCCGCACGGCACAGTGCTTTTGATGATGCCGACTCCATGCTTGATTTCGTCGAGGATATCGCAAGCCAGACGGGGCTGCCGGTGGGCATCAAGTCCGCAATAGGACAACTCGATTTCTGGTATGATCTGGCTGACCACATGAAGGATGGCAAGCGTGGTGTCGACTTCATCTCCATTGATGGCGCGGAGGGTGGCACCGGTGCTTCACCACTGGTCTTTGCCGATCACGTCTCCCTTCCGTTCAAAATCGCATTCGCACGTGCCTACTCGATCTTCTACCATGCCGGCCTGGCTGACAAAGTCATCTTCATCGGTTCCGCCAAACTGGGACTACCCATGAATGCGATGTTTGCCTTCGGCATGGGCTGCGACATGATCTCTGTGGCTCGCGAGGCAATGCTGGCCATTGGCTGTATCCAGGCACAGCGTTGCCATACAGGCCATTGTCCGGCGGGTGTGGCCACTCACAACAAGTGGCTCATGCGTGGCCTGGACCCAACGCTTAAGGCAGCCCGCATGGCCAACTACATTGTCTCCTTGCGACAGGAAATCCTCAAACTTTGCCACGCAGCCGGATTTTGCCACCCAGCATTTGTCACCAGCGATCACTTTGAGCTTCTCGACGGAAAGCTCGGCTCCACCTCTTTCAAGACCACTTTCGGCTACGAGCTTGTCAAGCAATCTCCAGCAGCAAAGGACTGCAGCCGTATCACCGAAATCATGTCTCACTAGCAGCCTCCCGAGACTCCATCTCTGGAGTGACCACGGCATCAGGCACTTGAATTACAAAGCATGTCTCCTGTCCAGGTGTTGAGCTCACATTAATGGTGCCACCGTGAGCCTCAATCGCGCGCCGGACAATGGAAAGCCCCAGCCCCGTACCTTTCACCTCTTTTTGCGAATGGTGTTTTTCCACCCTGTAAAAACGTCGGAACACATGTGGCAAATCATCTGACGGAATGCCGATTCCATTGTCACACACGGAAATGGTCACCCCCCCCTCTCCACGCCGGGCTTTCAGGCGAACGTGTACCTGGGAGTGTGGATTTTGCTTTAATGCATTTTCAATGAGATTGAAGAATATCTGGGTCCAGTAAAAGCGATCGCCATACATCGACAAATCATCAGGAGCCACATCGATCTCAACGACCGCATTCTGGCGGCGTATCATTGCCTCGAGCCTGTCGCGCACATCCTGCACACAATCCCTGAGCTCAAATTTCTCAGGATTCACCGACATCGCATCACCTGACTCCATCTTGGAAATGGTGAGCATGTCCTCAATGAGCCGGGAAATCCTCTTGCCATGCTTGTCCATGGTTTCGAGGAACTTTCTGGTCATGGCAGAATCCTCAAGCAGGTCATCCTCAAGCAGGTTTTCCAGATAACCATTGATAATCGCCATCGGGGTGCGCAGTTCATGGGATGCATTGGCCACAAAATCCCGCCTCACCTGATCGGCCTGATACTCCACCGTGACATCTCTTATCACCACACGGGTCAGCCCCTCGTTGGTGTAGCTCTCCATGGGTGCAGCATCAATCACCCATGCTGTCGCACCCTCTTTGGAGGTTGCACCGAGCGGCGTGTAGATGGAATTCAGCACAACCCGCTCCTGCATCGGCTTTCCCGTACGGATGCACTTCATCAGAACCACTGCTAATTTATCATCGATGAATGCCTCCATAATACTGCGCCCACGCAGACGTCGGCCTTTGACAAGTTTGCGCGCACACTCGTTGGCAAAAACAATCTGACTCGTTTCATCAACCAAAAGAAACGCATCGCCCAATGCATCAAGCAGCTGATCGCGCTCACGGAGGATTTCTTTTCTGGCTTCCAGATTGCGCCTTTCCTGCTCTCGCTTCCCGGCAAGATAGCTCTCTGAGATTTTGCGCTGGCGGAACCACAGCCACAAGATGACAGCTATCAGAATGACCAATAAAAGCTCCAGCATCAGAAAATCAGGACGTCGCCCTGGAAATTTTATAACCCACTCCACGCACTGTTTCCAGCAGATCCGCACGCTCACCCAACTTCCGCCTAAGTCGCTTAATATGAGTGTCGAGTGTCCTACTGAAAACCTCATCGCTATACCCCATTACATCGACCAAAATATCATGACGGCTTTGCGGCTTATCGAGGCGATCACAAAGATAGAGCATGAGTTTGAATTCAGTAGATGTCAGGTCAACCATGTCCCCATCAACATAGAAATGGAGGGAGTTTTTGACAAAACGAAAAGGGCCGCACTCGAGCTGAGCTCCACTAGCGGGCTGGCCTGAGCGCTTGAGCACGCTTGACACCCTTAAGACCAATTCCTTGGGACTAAAGGGCTTGGTCATGTAATCAGATGCACCCACCTCAAGCCCACGTATCCGGTCTTCGGTCTGGCCACGCGCCGTCAGCATGATGACAGGGATGCCTCTGGTAGCAGGCTCACGCTTCAGCTCTTTAAAAAGCGTAAAACCGTCCATCCCCGGCATCATCAAATCCAGCACGATCAAGTCTGGCAGTATGGATTTGGCGGCACCTAAGCCCCTGATTCCATCCTGGGCTGATTCAACCTCATATCCTGCCCGCTTGAGATTAAAAACCACAAGTTCAGCGATGTCCTCTTCGTCTTCTATAACCAAAACAGTTTGCATACTCTTATTTCATATACCGCCTCTCTTATTAACACACAACATGATATGTGACGAAACAGCCACTTACGTGAGGTGATGTGACGCAATTGTAACGTACCATTTTTTGCCACCGAAGTGCTCATGTGAAATATAACACCTGTTGCTGAGAGAATCCCAGCACCCAACTAATACCAAAAAACAAACTAAACATGAAATCGATAAAAATCGCTTCCTCCATCATCGCTGGCTTTGCCCTGTGCACTACTGCTCAGGCTCAATCCAAGCTTGTCATCAAAGGCTCTGACACCCTCGGTGCCAAGATGGTTCCCCAGCTCGCTGAGGCATACAAGGCAGCTGGTAACAATGTCAATTTTGAGATCGCAGCAGAGGGTTCGTCCCAGTGCTTTACTGCCCTGCTGGATGGCACAGCCGATTTCGGCATGTCTTCACGTGCCGTCAAGAGCAAGGAAAAAGACAACTTTGCGGCCAAGGGTCAGGAACTCATCGAACACATTGCTGGTGTCGACATGATCGCAGTCATCGTCAACGAGGCAAATGGCATCAAGTCATTGACCAGAGATCAAGTTGAAGGCATCTTCACTGGAGCCATCACCGATTGGTCCGAGGTTGGCGGCAAGGCCGGCACGATCAATGCTTATACTCGCAACACTGCTTCAGGAACCTACAAAACCTTCCAGAAACTTGCTATGAGCGAGAAAGACTATGGCGAAAACACCCAGAAAATGGCTGGCAACACGCAGATCGCCGACGCAGTCGCTGGAGATGTCAATGGCATCGGTTATGTAGGACTCGCCTATATTAAGGCTGACGGCATTGCGCCCGCTTCTGTCAATGGAGTCATTCCATCTCCCGAGAATGCCAGTGATTATGCCCTTTCCCGCAATCTCTATTATTACACCGTTGGCCAGCCCACTGGTGAGGCAGCCAAGTTCATCGCATGGGCCACCTCATCGCCAGATGCTGCCGAAGTCATCACCAAGGTAGGATTTATTCCAGTCAAATAGGCTGTTTTGACCAAGAAACGGGCTTGTCTATCCGAGGGAAACCGCTATCACCAAGCTGTTCCCGTTATGAGCACCGCACAGACTTTTCTGTGCGGTGCTTTACTTCCCCGCCCAGCCGTTCTTAGATTCTGTCTCACAACCTTTGCCGCCTGCTATGAGTAAATCGCGCCGATCATCGAACAGCCCCTCTTTCGGCAAACCTCCGGGCTTCAAGATTCTCGGCATTGGCAAACAAGAGGCGATCAAATATTTCTTTGGGGGCAACGCGACCTTGGCTGTCGTTCTGATTGTCTTTATAGTCGGCTTTCTGGCTTATCACGCGTGGAATTTCCTGCCTCAGTATAAGAAGAGCCTTACTCTCTATCGACTTTCAGGTCAGGAATTCACGGATTATGCCTCTGACCAACTTACTGCACAAAAAGAACTATCCTCACTGGCCAGCCAAGTTCCTGCCTACGAGCTGAAATACCGCCTCGGTGCCCTCTATGATCTCGAAGCTGTCCACAGCGAATTTAAAAACAAGACCCAGAAGAAACTCATAGCCGAGCGCAAGGATTTACAGCGTGCGACAAGCTATCTGCAAAAAATCAAGTCCAGAGGACCGACTCCAGCAACTAACATCGAGGCAGCCACAGCGCGTCTCAAAGAGGCGACTGACACGCTCAACAAAAGAGCCCAAGAAATCCTCGCAGGCATCAATTACTCTGATCTCGACAACAAGAGCCTGGCAACGGATCAGAAATACCTTGCCGATATTCGTTCATCGGTAGCTAGTAGCATCGTTACCGGAAAAACCAGTGACTTCATCAAGAGCATTCGTAAAACAGAAGCAGAAAAAACCGCGGAAATATCCGCCATGCCGCACATGCAGAGGCTCGTCAAGGCACGCGACATGCTTATAGCGCCCCAAAAGCCCTTCGATAGCTACTTGAAAAAATACCGTGCCATTGCATCCAACAACAAGGGGCAAGCGGTAACACACTCCACCGCGGATGACCGCAAGCAAGCCCAACTGACCAAGGCAGACCTTGCGCAGAGTGAATCGCAACGCAAAATGGATATGATCAAAGCGGAGCGTGTCCTTACCATAACCCCTGACTACGCAAAACTCAACCAACCTCTCTACGCATCTCTTGATGAACACCTCGAGCTTCAGCGAAAACTTCTCGACCAAACACGGGAAGCTCTGGCTGCGATGCCAAAAGCCTCAGAGTTCAAGGGAGCGAAGGCCCGCGAACGGATCAACAAAATAGAACTCCTCGGCAAGGAATTGTCTCCACTCGCTGAAGCAAAGCGCCAAAGAATGGAAAACTGGTCTCACACCCAGCCGGTGACCATCGGTCAGGCACTGAGCGGTTTTTTCATGGGAACCCAATGGGTGTCCAACTCCTCATGGCAGGACTTTTACGGTGTATTGCCACTACTCTCCGGCTCATTCCTCGTTGCCTTGGTTGCCATCGTGCTCGCCGTGCCCTTTGCGGTAGGTGGCGCCATATACGTCAACCGGCTCTCGACCACTTTTGAACAACGCTGGATCAAACCGATCATTGAATTCATCGGCGCCATCCCCTCCATTGTGATGGCATTCCTGGGTGTCGTCGTGGTGGGAGCCCTCATTCAGGAATATTCCCAAAATCCATTGCTGAGCTGGATCCCCAGCTTCCCTGTTGAGCAGGACAAGACTATTCTCACCGCCGGCATTCTCCTCGCCCTCATGTCCATTCCCACGGTTTTCACCCTCGCAGAAGACGCTCTCAACAACGTACCCAAGGCCTACAAGGAAGCCGCCCTCGCGCTGGGATCAACCGATCTACAAACTGTGATGAGAGTGATCATACCCGGCTGTGCCTCCGGCATCATTGCCGCAGTCTTGCTTGGCTTTGGCCGCATTATCGGCGAGACCATGGTCGTGTTACTTGTCATGGGTGGTCGCATTGCCATACCGGAATCCATCTCAGACCCGGCCCACTCCATGACCGGGATCATGGCCCAGGAGATCGGTGAGGTTGAGCAGGGAACGCTCCACTGGAGCGCCCTCTTCATGGTCGGTCTATTGCTCTTCGTCATTGCCCTCAGCCTCAACTATATTGCCCAAAGCACACTCAGGCGACTGAGCAAACACGCCTGATACATTTTTACTACTTCACGGGAAACCATGGAACCGGATCACAACCCATTTCTCAAAAAGCGCAATAAACAGCACATCAGCGAGACCTTCGTTAAGCTGACCTTCATAGTGTTCACCTACGTGATCATTCTCGCTGCTTTCGGGATCTTTGGAAAAATCATCTACGAGGGTGCACCCGTTCTATGGCAAAAGGGCTGGTCGTTTTTCACCAAAAAACCGCAAACCCTGTTCGTGAACCAGGTTGAAAAAAGCCAGGGTGTGGAAATGCCCACTAAAAATTTCGAGGGCCTGCTGGCCAACAACCCGGATGCTGAACAGTGGCTCGCCAATGTAGAGGGATTTGAAAAACCTACTGAGTTTGTCCGCTTTGACCTGCTTGCAGGCTCGCGCCTTGGCGCCGGCTATCTGGGCGAGCTCGAGAGTATGAACCCCGATTTCTACGTCCTCTACACCGAGCGAGATAACCGAGCTCCTGTTGGCTTTCACCTGCCTGCTGACAAGAAATTCACCCTCACCGATGAGGACTATGCTGTCCTTGCTGCATCTGACCCGGATATCCTTCCTGCGGATGTGTCACTGCGAAGAGTTGAACTCAATGATTACCAGGTGACGATTGCCGCGGGTGAATACCCCATAGGCAAGCCTGCCCGTGACGCTCTGGAGCCCACCGAGCTTGTCTTCCAGATGCGCCAGACTTTCGCCGATGACGAGCCGGACAAAATCAACCTCACCGTCATTCCCCGGGAACAAACCATCACCATTCCCAGCAGCATCTACTATGCTGCCTTTGACGAGGATGAACGTGGCACACTACCCATCAAATCCGGACAACAGGTTCCCGTCACCAAGGTATTTCACGACTTCACTCTGGCAGCGGGCAATTATGCTACAAAGCCTGAAGCACTCTCCATTCTGGGCAAGTACGGCACCCAGCATCAGCACGACCCGGCAAGGGGGGCCATTGTGGTGAACGAGAACGCCAAGGGCCTCACCGTTCCCAAGATGTTCTGGCAAGAGCTCCTGCTGGCCAATCCGGGGCTCAAGACAGCCAATAGCTCAATCATCACAACCAAAGAGCCCTTTACCCGCCTCGACATCACCCGGGACACCGAGATCCTGCTCGACACCGAGGACCGTGAAAGCATTGCCACCGCCAACGAGGGAACCGGAAAATTCGTCACCACGGGTGAAGAAACCCATTCCTACTCTGGTGGAGGTGTTGTTGGCCCCATCGTCGGAACGGGTCTTCTTGTTCTCATTTGCATGCTGGTGGCTCTTTTTACAGGCATTGCTGCCTCCATTTACCTCAATGAATACGCACGTGGAGGAGGTTTTGTTAAAACCATTCGTCTTGCCATGCTCAACCTTGCAGGGGTTCCATCCATTGTCTTTGGCCTGTTTGGCCTCGGGCTTTTTGTCATCCTCGCTCCCTGTGTGACGTCCACGCCCAAAACCTCCAGTGCCATGATGGTTCCCCTCGTCAAACTTGGCACCAAGCCGGATCTGCGTATCATCGAGCAACAACAGATATACATCGCAGAAACATCCAATCTCAAGAGCGATGAACTGACTAAAGTGGCCACCGCTGAAGGATCCAAGCGCCTTTACGACGGCTGGATCTGGCTCTCACTGCAGGGCTGGGGCACTTCCATCCTGGCTGGCGGTTTCACTCTCGCCATGATGGTTTTGCCCGTCATTATAACCTCATGCGAGGAATCCTTGAGTGCCGTGCCGATGGGATTCCGGGAAGCCTCGCTGGCACTGGGGGCAAGCAAGTGGCAATCCATACGTACTGCTGTTCTTCCCTATGCGTTCCCGGGAATCCTGACTGCGTCCGTTCTGGGCATTACCCGTGTTGCCGGGGAAACGGCTCCTATCATGTTTACCGCGGCAGTGGCGGAGAAGTCAGAACTACCCTGGGAAGGCCTCAAGTCCACAGGCTTTGATGCCTTTCTTGATTTCCTCCAAAGCTCTGCCCAGGCACTCCCCTATCACATCTACACTGTGGCGGGCCGCATTCCCCAATCGGAATATACCCGCCCCATGCAATACGGATCCGTGCTGGTGTTCATGCTTATTGTAATGTCCTTTGCCGCCATATCCATCTGGCTCCGTGTAAGGGTCAGGAATAAAATCAAGTGGTAGATAAACCTGCTATTCTCATCTGCAGCAAATTCTCCAAATAAAATATTTTCCCATGAAACAGACAGAGCCTTCCAACATTGACCCCACGGCCTTGCAAGCCGGCCAAGCAGTCTCATCTGCGCCGCCTGAAACACCCGACGCGCCTCTGCGACAAGACCCTGCGCACAGTGAGCATATCCACGCTCAAACGATCACAGAGGACATGGCTGACTCCAAAACCATGATCAGTATTGAGGACCTCTCGTTCTCCTACGACAACGGCAAAACAAACACGCTGCTCAATATTTCCCTCGATATCCCGGAGAAACAGGTCACTGCATTCATAGGCCCTTCCGGATGCGGAAAGTCCACCTTGATCCGCTGCCTCAACCGCATGAACGACCTCGTTGAAACATCCTGCATTACCAATGGCAAAATCAAGATCATGGGTCAGGACATTAACTCCAGGGAAGTCTCCGCGATTGAACTGCGCAAACAGGTCGGCATGGTGTTCCAGAAATACAACCCCTTCCCCAAAAGCATCTATGACAATGTCGCATATGGCTTGCGCATTCAGGGAATCAAAAAGAAAAGTGTTCTTGATGACGCGGTTGAGGAAAGCCTGAAGGGGGCAGCTCTTTGGGATGAGGTCAAAGACCGTTTGAAAGACTCCGCTCTTGGCCTGTCTGGCGGACAGCAACAAAGACTCTGCATTGCCCGCACCATAGCCGTGCAACCCAAGGTGATCCTCATGGATGAGCCCTGCTCCGCACTCGACCCTATTGCGACAGCCAAAGTCGAGGAGCTCATGCTTGAGCTGCGCAAGAATTATACCATTGTGATCGTCACTCACTCCATGCAGCAGGCAAGCCGTATTTCAGATCGCACGGCTTTCTTTTATCTCGGTGAGCTCATTGAATATGGCTCCACCACCCACATCTTCACCAATCCAACCGCCAAACAAACTGAGGACTACATTTCCGGAAGATTTGGCTAGCATGCGCTCTCATAAACCTTAACCATTTAATCATACAGTCACTATGCAATTAGGCGAACACATCCTGAGTAATTTCAATGATGCTCTCCAAGAGCTCCGGGACACCACACTGACCATGGCAGCGGGTGCCCAGCGCAATCTGCACAATACCATTCAGGGACTTCTGCAACGAAACAGGCAACTCTGCAATCAGGCTATTGCAGATGATGAAGACGAGGACCAGCTCGAAATGCAGATCGACAATCTGGGCTTGAAAATCATCGTGCGCTTCCAACCCGTTGCCACAGATCTTCGCATGGTCATAGGTGCCATGAAAACCGCGACAAACCTTGAGAGGATTTCGGACCAGGCCGTCAGCATAGCCAAACGTGCCCGCAAAATGCTCAAGAACGATGAAGTGCCAGAAATTGCCCGCATTGAAGGCCTGTACCAGGTGGCCGCCGGTATGCTCGCCAATTCCATCACCGCTTACGCAGATAGCGATACCGAGCTCGCACTCAAAGTCATCGAAGAACAGAAAACCCTCAAGAAAACGCATAAAAAGACTTCAAGGTTTTTCTCAGAAAAACTCGAAACGGACACAGGGCATTACCGTGATTATCTGGATCTTGTCTTTATATGCAGGTGGCTCGACCGAGTTGGCGGGCTCGCCACAAACATCGCTGAGGACATTGTCTTTGAAATCACCTCCACTGACATTCGTCATGGGGGAGAATTACCACCGGGGCTCTCAGAGCACAATACGCCGAGCTAAATCTGATAACTCATCGTAGATCTACCGGGCAATCTGGCTGACATCAGGTCCTTGTCGATCGTGGCATTGGGACTGGTCATGCGGCCCGGGCCAATTTTGCGTCCCGGATAGACACAGGTGTTAATACCTGTGCGCACACCATCCCCAATCACAGCCCCAAATTTTTTGCGTTGTGTATCAACCAGTCGGCCCTGCACAAGAGAGCGATGATTCGTGCCATCGTGCCGGTAATTGGCAACCACGGTTCCAGCACCAAGCAGGACATGAGAACCCAGGATGGAGTCTCCCACATAGCTGAGGTGTTTGACATGCGTGTGGGGATAGATGACTGAGTTGGAAACCTCCACGGCATTGCCAATACTGCAGTGATCACCAATGGAAGTGTTGCCATGAATGTAGGCATTGGGGCCAATCTTGCAGCCCTCACCGATGATGACATTGCCCTCAATGTAGACACCCGGAAGTATACGTGAGCCTTTGCCGAGGTGAACGTGCCCATCGACATAAGCAAGCGGGTGAATCTCACCGGCTATCTCGGAAGTATCCATCATGGAAAGCACCTCCTCATTGAGTTTGAGAAGATCCCATGGATACTTGATTCTAAAGCACTCGGCCTCTGTCACCATCTCGCCACTGCATTCCTCTGGATTCGCGGCTCCCTTCCATGCCACCAGATCACCACGCTTATCGATTAAACGAACCGCGTTGTCAGACTGGGCCAGCATGCACAGAGCACCGACCTCGACCCAGTGATCGACCGGCAGGTGCACAGTTTGTTCACTTGCGCTGGAATGGGGGATGACTTCAAACCCAGCCTGCTTGAGCTCTGTCGTCATCAGGGATTCAAGCTTATGGTTTGCTACGAGACACTCCCCCAGGCCCCTACCATCCGTCAGGGGGGCGCATTCATGAAGGGTGTCTGGATTGTGAAGTGTTGCTTGCATCGTTCTAAATTAATCTAATTGTGCGATATCATTACATACACAACACCAGAAAAAGCAAAGACGAATCGCCACAAAATAACAGGGCCATTGGCATATCAATGTATTCTGATAGACGAAAGAGTCATTCAGCGAAAGGGACATCTTGCCTCGTAAGAGGATGTTTCCTCGTCTTCATCCACCGATTCATCCTCTAAGACCCCTCCCCTGGTCATGGGGTCAGCATTTGCATCACGTTTCCATACTCGCAGGTGAATACCGTCTAGTGAGCGAATGGTCAGACGCGAGGTGGGCTCCGGATCGGACCCCGGACCGGGAGTAAATCGATAACGACGGGTCAATGAAGCAAGAATCAACATTGCTTCCTGCATGGCAAAAGCCGCGCCGATGCAGATTCGGGGACCCTGACCAAAAGGAATGTAAGCGCAGGATGGCTGGTCTAATCCGCCTTCAAAGCGATCCGGGTCAAATTCGTCCGGGCGTTCCCAGAGCTCCCTGTGCCGGTGCACAAGCCAGGGTGATATGACTACCGGGGATCCGTCCGGAATCTCCCTACCCTGGAGACTCTGTCCGTTGATTGCTTTGCGGAAGGTGAGAAAGCCAACCGGTGGATAGATGCGCATGGTTTCACGGAAGACATTGCGGATCTGGCGATGCCTCGGGATGTCCTTAAACTCGGGGTCGCGATCCCCCAGCAAGGCACAGGACTCTTCGTGCAAACGTTCCTGAATTTCCGGGCACTTGGAAATCAAAAAAAGCGACCAGGAGAGCGCACTCGCCGATGTTTCATGCCCGGCAAGAAAGAGCATGGCAACCTGATCCACGAGCTCGACCAAGGTAAAAGCCGAGCCATCTTCCGTGTCGCGAACCTCAAGCAGCGACTGGAGAATATCACGATGATTGGTTTGCTCTCCCCTTTGATAACCCTCATAGCGCCCCTTGATGGTATGTGCCAATAATTCACGTATTTCTCGGCCAGTGCGCTTCCATATCAAATAATGACGTGGTGCAAGCCACAGAGGGATTCGGAAAAAACTCATCTGAATCATCAACACCGCTTTTTCCTGAAACAGATTGAACGCCCTGAATATCTTGTAGGCGCCCTCGCTTTGCAGAGTTTCAGAGAGAATTGTGCGCAAAATGATATCCGCGGTCACATGTGTCATCTCCAACTCGATATCTGCCACCTGACCATCCTCAAGCTGGTCCAGGCGTTCGATGAGTGCGTCAGACCCCCCTCTCATGAGAGTAAAGACCTCCTTGAGCTTTGCTTGTCCAAAGGCAGGATCAAGCATTCGCCTCTGTCGTTCCCACGTCGGACCGTTCGTGGTGAAAATACTGTCGCCAAGCAGGGGCTTAAGCACGACTTCCGAGAGTTCGTGTTTAGGAAATGACTCACTTCTGTCCACCAGAACCTCCTTGATAAGGTCCGGAATCTTCACCAGGAAAAGTTGCACGCCGGGAAGGCGCACCCGCGACATCCTGCCCGAGTAGCTGCCCTCGTAAAGAGTCGCCAACCATGAGCGTCTACCCCGCTTGAACAGATTCCACAGGGAACGTTTCTTGGAACGGTCCAGAGGCGTTGGATAAGGTGGAGTGTATGCCATGGTTTGTCTGGTAAGTGGGACTCATACCCAATCTGCATAACGCTTCGCAAGCTTCACGGGGCCAGCGGTAATCGCGAAATAATCGTAATCTGTCAGCAAATCAGCACCCATGATGTACTGGAAGTGGACCCTGAAAAGGTCTTTTTTGATTCGGGCATAGGTTTCGGGCGGAAACATTTTCACAATACTGACGGGAACGCGCCTCGGCTTCAAAGCAGCACCTTCCTCGCGGGCAACTCCAGCCATGGCAACGAGGTCCCCCACCGAGACGCATGCACCGTCCCGCCGCGCGGAAAAATCAAACCATTCAGCAAAGCGGTCAGAGGCGATTCGCCCAAGATCGTCACGCAAAGCGTTTGCCCCGGGAAGAAATGTGACCAGAGGCAGGCAGTTGGCAAGAGAGACAAAAGCAAAATCCGGCCCAAGCTTGCCCAGACCCGGTTCCAACTGAAGCATCTTGGCGACGAGAGTCACGCCCAGGATAGTCCCTGCGCTGTGCCCCACAAGAAGCACCTCATCAGCTTCACTGGAACGTATCTTTTCAACCATATACGCGGCAAAATCATCCATGCGCTCATCGAGTTCCGGCATGCCCCCGTAAGACCACTTCTGCATCGCACAGTGCGTGCGCAGCTGCCAGTAACTGTGCATGTGCTCATCGAGCCACCTGCCTAGTTTTACACCCCCATAAAACAAGAGCAAACCAACCATACCCCCTACCCACCATGGAGCCCCTGATTGAACCGTTACCACGATAGCCAGGACGGCGAGCAGGGCACTGATAAACAACAAGCCAACAAAAACGATGATCGGATAGGCTGCGGTCAAGGCAGAGGTCCAGGAAACCTTGTAAACGCGCCAAAACCAGTTGGCTTTCAGAAACTCCCGATACGACGGCAGAATAGCCTTGAACAACTGCCACTCGTTGCGGGACCAATGCTTGCGAATGATATCATCCCAGCGCAGAAACTGGTAGTCCGTCTGAGTCCCGGATTGCTGGCAAACAACGTTCCATGCATGAGCCAGAGGATGCACACGGCAACGCTTCCCCACATCGAGATCCAGACCGTTGATGGAGGCCTGGATAGCCGATTCAGCACTGTAGAGCTTGTGGTAATGGGAAGCACCACGGGGGTCATAGCCGCTGAAATAGAACACGATACGTTTCTTTACTGTCTCCGCTTTATCGGATGTGGAGGCATGGATATTTTCAGTGTCGCTCATTTTCAAGCCGCGGGATTGTGGGATCTGCATCAGGTGATGACAAGCGAGATCACCAAGAAGCTTGGTGTCAGTCAAACCTTCAGCATCCAAAATAAAGATGTGGAACGGGTGTATGGCAGGCCAAGCTCCACGCCGTGTTTTTTGATGGATTAAAACATGATTCGTATCTATTGCTTAATACAGTGAATAAGTTTGTGAGCTCCTTGATCAGACCAAAAGCATGGGTTGCTGTTGTTCTGCTCGTTGTTCTGCTTGGAGCATCATCCATACTTGGCATTACGGGCTACATACAACCCGCCATAGACTTCCTCGACTCCGATCGGTTGTCCTTTCGCATCGGTGAAGCACGCTTCTCTGCTTTCACCATCATCAAAGGCATCTTAATTGTTCTGATCGTCTTTTGGGTTGCCAGTATCGTCTCTGAATTTGGCAGGAAAAAAATTCGCGGGCTCAGGAAAATCAAAGCTGCTAACCGCGCCATCATCGCCAAAAGCTATCAGGTTCTTGTCTACTTCATCGCACTGATGGTAACTCTTCAATTGCTCGGCATCGATTTCACCGGCCTCACCATTTTCAGCGGCGCAGTAGGCATTGGTGTTGGCTTTGGCCTGCAAAAAATCACCTCTAATTTTATCAGTGGTCTGATCATGCTCTTTGAGAAATCAGTCGAGGAGGGCGACCTGATTGAGCTCAATGACGGACTGGCAGGGTTCGTGATGGAAACAGGAGCACGCTACACCTTGGTGGAAACGTTCGAGGGCCGGGAGGTCATGGTGCCCAATGAGGATTTCATCACCAATCGTGTCACTAACTGGACATTTCACAACTCAAGAGGGCGCATATCAATTGACATAGGCGTGTCTTACGATTCCGACATCAATCTTGCCTATGACTTGATGCTGGAGGCGGCAACAGAACACCCCCGCACAAGTGACCAGCCTGCTCCAGAATGTTTCCTGGTCAACTATGGAGAAAGCTCAGTGGATTTTTCCCTCTATTTCTGGGTCGATGACATCATTGAGGGACGCAAGCGTCCACGCAGTGACGTGCTTTTTTCAATATGGGAAAAATTCAAACAACACGACGTCAAGATCCCCTTCCCACAGCGTGATGTTCATATGATTGAACAAACAAAGAACCATGAGTAATCATATCCTGAGAGCTTTCCTCTGTGACGGAGACGGTGGAGGCCTCCCTTTATCAGGGGACACACCGGCTGCACCGTCAAAAGGGTCCTTCATGTGGCATCACCTCGATGTAAATCACCCGGCAACCAGGGACTGGCTGGCATCCCAAATACCTCACCATGATCCATATGTCATCGATGCTCTGCTTGCAGAGGAAACAAGGCCGCGCATGACGCAGGTCCAGGACGGCATTATTCTCATCCTTCGCGGTGTCAATCTCAATGAACAAGCCGACCCCGAGGACATGGTATCAATACGCCTGTGGGTGGAGAAAAATCGCATTATCTCGCTGAGGCGCCGCAAACTCAAAGCCGTCACAGACATGGAGGAGTGCATTGAGGCAGGCAAGGGCCCGAAAGACACCGGGCAATTCATCTGCATGCTCATGGCAAGACTCCTCAGCCGTATAGAGCCTATCCTGGAAAAACTCGATGAAGCCACCGACAATGTTGAGGATGACATCCTCAGCTCCGTGGATGTGAGTTTACGCGAGGACATCATCGATATCCGCAAGCAGGCAATCGTCTTTCGCCGCTACATGATCCCCCAGCGGGATGCCATTGATCAACTGCGCATGGCTTCCTTGGATTGGATTACAGACAAGCATCGCAGATACCTGCAGGAAAACTACAACCACGTCACGCGCTACGTGGAGGACTTGGACGCTGTCCGGGAGCGCGCCCAGATTGTGAAGGATGAATTGGCCAACATGCTTTCCGACAAGCTCAACAAGAACATGTATATGCTCTCCGTGATTGCCGCCATCTTCCTGCCTCTGGGTTTTTTGACGGGACTTCTTGGCATCAACGTCGGCGGCATACCGGGCGCGGATAACGATCTGGCTTTCTGGATATTCTGCGGGTTTCTCACTCTCATCGTTTGCATCCAGATTGCTCTCTTCAAACGCCTCAAGTGGTTCTAATGAGCATTCCTCAAGGCCCTCCGGGGCGGACACAAGAAAAGGGCCTCCGGGTTCGCAACCAGAAGGCCTTTTAAGTGGAGAATTTGATATTTGAACCCACGCTCTCTCAGCGACTCGAGTAGGTCAAAGTCACCATCGTCTTGGAATCATCCAACCCTGCACCCGCTGGTATACTCATCTGCATGAGAATGACTGAGCTGAGTGGGTTTTTCACATCTTCATAAATGGCAAATCCCAGTATTTTCATGCCTGCAGCCTCTACTTGTTCCTGAGCACCCTTCATCGCCTCAGCAAGAGAATCCTTGTCACCACTCTTAGTCCATGGCTTGCCGAGAAATGCCTCCAGTTTTTTCTGCAAGTCAACAAACTGATGATTCATCATGTAAGTATATACCTGGACACGCTCCATATTCATTTTACTGACGACCTCCTCTTCCGGAAATGCGTTGGCAAGATCAAGTTTGGGTGCTTCTTGCGCTGCTGGCTGGTCTTGCACAGCAGTTTTCTCTTCAGGCACAGCAGTTTTCTCTTCAGCTAGGCAAAAGAGAGAACCAAGGGACATGGCGAATACTGTGATGAGCGTCTTTTTCATAGAACGAAAATACTAACTAATACACCGAGAAGCCGTCGAGCGCTAATTTTGCATCCGGATAGCGGGCTATCACTTAGACCAGACCTCATCTACCAAAACAACGGCATTGGCAGCTGCGTAGTGCTTCGCATGAGTCAGGCTGATCTTTATCTCTGTGACCTTGTTGCGTTTGCCGAATGCCTCACCTCCCCCGGAGAGATGCACCTCTGGCTCACCGCTCTCACGGCGCCTGATCTCCATGTCCAACCAGGAAACCTCCTTGCCTATTCCCGTTCCAAGAGCCTTGGCTACCGCCTCCTTGGCAGCAAAACGTGCGGCATAGTGGATGGCTGGCCGGGCCTGGCTTTCACAATAAGCCCGCTCCGCCTCGGTAAACACGCGCCTTGCAAAGCGCTCCCCGAACTCACCCATGGATGCCTCAATGCGCTCCACCTCAACCACATCAATACCTATGCCAAAAACCCTCATAATGCATAGCCCTCCATGGCAGCGCGCATTTCCCGCACAGCCTCCGTCAAACCCACTCTGATGGACCGGGCGATCAAGGTGTGACCGATGTTCAATTCAACGAGGTGTGGCACAGTGAGCAGTTCCGGCAAATTTTGCAGGTTAATACCGTGACCCGCATTGACTTGAAGCCCCAGCCCATGACCTAGCACGGCGGCATCCTTGAGCCTCGCCGCCTCCTTGCTGCGCTCCTCGGCGAAGTTGTTGGCAAAGCAGCCCGTGTGCAGCTCGATCATCTCGGCTCCGATGCGCGATGAGGCTTCTACTTGTGCGGGCTCGGGATCAATGAACATACTCACCTTGATACCGGCCTGCTGTAGCTTGCCCACTGTGCCCTGAAGGGAGTCGTAAAGCCCGGCGACATCCAGCCCCCCCTCTGTGGTCACCTCCTCACGCGACTCAGGTACGAGACAGACAAAATCGGGCTTGAGACGCAACACGATGCTGAGCATTTCCTCTGTGTTACCCATCTCAAAATTGAGTGGCAAATCAATGTGCTTTCTGATCTCAAAGGCATCTTCTTGCTGCATATGCCTCCGGTCACCACGCACGTGGATGGTAATCGAGTCTGCACCACCCCGCTGGGCATCACGGGCGGCATCCAGTGGACTGGGCTCGGCATTGGGAGAGTCGAGCATGCCGGGATAGCGAGCCTGACGTAATGTGGCCACATGATCGATATTGACTCCCAAGAGCAAACTCATGCATGGGCAATAAGCGACAATACCAGATCTGCCAACCCCTTTTCACAGGTTACGCATCTGTTTTTTATCCGTGCTTTATCCATTCCTCGATTGCATTTCTCACACCGCAAGAGTTAACATCGGAACTATGAAGAGCACTCCCCGCATTTGGTATGTATCATGCTGTCTGTTGCTGATTTGTACATCTTGCTGCTTTCTGCTCATTTACAACCTTGGTTCTCAAAGAGCTGAAGCTCAGGATGAATCTCCAGATTCGCCACCACTCATCCCACCCCCCCACGACGAAGCTCAGCATGAATCGTCAGATTCGGCACAGGGCATACCTGTTATTCCTGATGATTTGATCGATGATCCCCACGTGCGGGAAGAACTCGGGGTCAACGAGTTTACCGCTCCATCCATTAAACGCATCTTTGACGATCTGGACAGCCTGGCTCCTTTGCATGCTGACGAATTGGCACACGAAATGCCCGGGCGCATGCCTCTCAATCGTGCTGACCTGGCATTGGAAATAGGATACCTCATAG
>CAYXEC010000041.1:0-18742 GCA_964463855.1 uncultured Verrucomicrobiales bacterium
TCTCGGTTATTATTGGAAAATTTACCTGCTTGGGTATCTAAACTTCATGCATCCCATTACCTTCAGCCCGCTTTACATGGAACGCGTCTGGGGAGGCCGCGAACTGGAAAATGTCTACGGCAGGAAGCTCCCCGCCTCGAACACTCCATACGGCGAGTCATGGGAAATGACCGATCGCCACGAGGAACAGTCCTTGGTCAACCATGGAGAGCTCAGGGGCTGCTCCCTCCATGAGCTCTGGCAAAACCGGCGAGATGAAATCTTCGGTCCCGGCTTGGATGAATCTGCTCGATTCCCCCTGTTGATCAAAATCCTCGACGCGCGTGACAAGCTCTCGATCCAGGTTCACCCACCTGCGGACACAGCTCCGGAGCTGGGCGGAGAACCCAAGACGGAAATGTGGTATATTGCCGACGCCAGCGCGGATGCGAAACTCTACGTAGGACTCAAGGCTGGCATTACCAGGGCTGGCTTTGAGCAAGCCATCGAGAAGGGCAACGTTGACGAACTGGTTCACACCATCACCCCCAAAGCGGGTGACTCCATCTTCATTCCCTCCGGTCGCCTGCACTCCATTGGTGCAGGACTGCTGATCTATGAAATCCAGCAAAATTCCGACACCACCTACCGTGTCTTTGACTGGAACCGCATGGGGCTGGATGGACAGCCGCGCACGCTCCATGTTGCAGAGTCGATGCGCTGTATTGACTTTGACGATATCGAGCCCGGCATGGACGTGGCCGATGGCAGCGTCCTTGCACACTGCCGCTTCTTCCATGTCGAGCGTCTGGATTTACCCACTGGAGCCAAACTGAACAACCCTGACCCGGAACACTTCTCCATCGTCACCGTTGTTAGTGGCGAACTTGAGTCAGGCGACGGCAGGCAGCACATCGCCGGCGACTTCCTGCTTATGCCACGTCAAAGCACCCCGCTGGTGGCTGCGAGCAAATCCACTGTTTTACAGACCACCATTCCGCTCTAAGCCTCAAAATGCCCGCGATCTCAGCCTGCCCATCACAAGGCGCAGCACTGCAAGCAGATAAAAATCATTGCCAAACCGTGGCAAACGCGTCAACATGCACCTGTCTGGACGACATGGCAGTCGGATCTCCTGTAGGAATCTCTCCCATCAGGAACCTTTTTTCCCCGCCAACTCACGTCACCAAGATATCACCTCTCAGGGATAGCGATTTTGTACGCCCCAGCAGCGAGTGAAATCACACCATGCCGATGAGGCCTGTTGTTCCATGACATCCCCCGCTCATTACGAGCAGTCCAACATTCCCTTATTTAAAGCCGTTTTTTACATTCAGGTTCTTGCCCAGGCATCAGGCTAACGACCAGTCACCAGCGAGAACTTCAAAAAGCTTCATTTCCATTTTCATCCAATATTCCCCACGTATTCACCTGCTTCAATTATGAGCGACCAAGCTAATCAGGATGGCGTTTCAAACACCTCCGCGTCAAACGAGACATCCAAAACACCGGAAGCCAGCACTGACACCCGGGAGCCCAAGCAGCGCATTGGGCGCGTCAAGGGCCTGGGACCCGTCAAGAAAGGATCGGGCAACACGAGAAATCGAGAGTCTGCTCATGAAGCTGACACCCACCAGGGCGAAAAAGAGCGCTCCTCCAACACAAAATCCAAAAACCATCAGCGCAACCGGGGCAACAGCAAGAACAAGCGCAATCGTCGCGACAACAATAAAAAAGAGCGTAAACCTGTTGTCCTTACAGGTGAGCCCGTGGAGGTCAACGGCATGCTCGAGCTCGCCCCCAAAGGCTTCGGCTTCCTGCGAGTGCCGGCAAAAAACTACGCCCAGTGCACAGAGGACGTCTTTGTACCACCGGATTTCATTCGCAAACACGGACTGCGCGTTGGCGTCTGGATCCACGGCCGCGCCCAGGACGGCCCTCGCGGCCCTCAGCTCACTGAGATCACCAGTGTCAATGACCTCTCTCCGGAGGAAGCATTCAAACTTCCTCATTTCGAAGAGCTCAAGGCTGTCAATCCCGACCGGCGTATTGCATTTGAAACCACCCCTGAGCGTTTCACCACACGCGTTCTGGATATCATCGCACCTGTTGGCCGCGGTCAGCGCGGGCTCATCGTCTCCCCTCCCCGGTCCGGCAAGACAACCCTGCTCCTGCACATGGCCGAGGCCATCAAGGAAAAATATGACGAGTCTATTCATTTGATTGTTTTGCTTGTCGACGAGCGTCCTGAGGAAGTCACCGAGTTTCGCCGTTGCCTCCCAGGGACGGAAATCTATGCCAGCTCCAATGATGACGGCGCCCGCAATCACTGCCGCATTTCAGAGATGTGCATCGAACGTTGCAAACGTCTTGTGGAAGGCGGCAAAGACGTCCTTGTGCTCATGGACTCCATCACCCGTTTGGCACGCGCCTACAACACCTCCATGCGTGGAGGCAAAGGCCGTGGCTACCAGTCCGGCGGCATTGTAGCGGGAGCGCTTGAGATGCCTCGCAGACTCTTTGCAGCAGCTCGCAACACCCGCAGTGCCGGCTCATTGACTGTTCTCGCCACTGCCCTCATTCAGACAAACTCTCGTGCTGACGAGGCCATCTTCCAGGAATTCAAGGGCACGGGCAACATGGAGCTCGTTCTGGACCGTCGCATTGCCGAGCAATACATTTACCCCGCTGTGGATATTTTCAAATCCGGCACGCGGCGTGAAGAACTCATCATGGCTGAACACCTGCTATACAAAATAAACCTCATACGCAGGGGATTGGCAGGGCATCGGCCTGAGGAAGCCATGGAGAGACTTCTCTTCTTCCTTAAAAAGTTCCCCAACAACGCCCAGATGCTCATGGAGATCAAAGGCTAGAAAACGTGTGATTGAATCATTGGCATGTCTACCAAACTCACTCGTAATTTTTCTATCATCGCCCACATCGACCATGGCAAAACCACGTTGTCGGACAGGCTGTTAGAGTTTACCCAGACTATTTCCGAGCGCGAGCAGCAGGACCAGCTACTCGATGCCATGGACCTTGAACGGGAACGGGGCATTACTATCAAGTCTCACCCGGTAACCATGTTGTACAAGGCGAAGGATGGTAACACCTATCAGTTGAACCTCCTCGACACACCTGGCCACGTTGACTTCTCCTACGAGGTATCGCGCTCCCTTGCCGCATGCGAGGGCGCGATTCTAATCATCGATGCTGCACAGGGTGTCGAGGCCCAGACCATGGCCAACCTCCACCTGGCCAACGAACAGGAACTGGCAATTATTCCCGTCATCAACAAAATCGACCTCCCCTCCTCGGATCTGCCCAAGGTCCACAAGCAACTTGAGGACATCATCTGCATTCCCGCTGAGGAAGCCATTCCCGCGTCTGCCAAGAACGGCATTGGTATTGAGGATATTCTTGAGGCCGTGGTTGAACGCATCCCTCCGCCTACCGAAGACGAGGACCAGCTTCTTCGCGCCTCTGTCTTTGACTCCGTCTATGATGCATTTCGCGGAGTTGTATCCTATGTAAGGGTCGTGTCGGGATCTATCAAGCGCGGCACCCGCATCAAACTTTTCCACACAACCAAAACCTACGAGGTGAAGGAAGTTGGAGTTTTCACCCCCAAAATGTCCAAGAGGGACCAGCTCGTCGCCGGAGACGTGGGCTATGTCATCGCCAACATGAAGTCAGCTGCTGAGGTCAAAATTGGCGACACCATTACCGACACTGCCAAACCCTGCCCGAAGCCTCTCCCAGGCTTCAAGGAAATCCAGCCGATGGTTTTCTCCGGCATCTACCCAGTGGAATCATCTGACTTTGAATCACTGAAGCTTGCCATGGCAAAACTCCAGATCAATGACGCGGCATTCACATGGCAGAGTGAATCATCCGCAGCACTCGGCTTTGGTTTCCGCTGCGGCTTTCTGGGACTCCTGCACATGGAAATCATCCAGGAGCGCCTGCGACGTGAGTTCAACATGGATGTCATATCCACCTATCCATCGGTGATTTTCGAGGTCAGCAAAACCAATGGTGAGGAAATCATCGTCGACAACCCCTGCCTACTTCCTGAGTCCCAGGAAATCACTGAGATCCGAGAGCCCGTCGTCAGGATCTACATCATGACTCCGGGTGAATTCATCGGCGACATCATCCAGCTCATCATGGACAAACGCGGCACAATGGAACACACCGAAACCATCGATGATGTCCGTGTCATGCTCACAGCAGTCATCCCGCTCTCGGAAATCCTCGTCGACTTCAACGACAAGCTCAAATCCATGACCCGGGGCTACGGATCCATGGATTATGAGCACGCCGGCTACCAACCTGGAAAACTGGTCAAAATGGACATGCTCATTGCCGGGGAACCCGTTGATGCATTCGCCACCATCGTGCACCGTGACAAGGCGGAATCCTACGGCCGTCACCTTGCCAAAAAGCTCAAAGAGGTCATTCCCCAGCAACTCTTTGTTGTTGCCATTCAGGCAGCAATAGGAGGCAAGATCATAGCCCGTGAGTCCATTGCCGCCATGCGCAAAAACGTCACTGCCAAATGCTACGGTGGAGATATTTCCCGCAAACGCAAGCTGCTTGAAAAGCAAAAGAAGGGAAAGGCCAAGATGAAAGCCATTGGCAAAGTGAATATTCCTCAAGACGCCTTTATCCGAGTCCTCAAAAACGATTGATTCTTCAAGCTCTCTCCTATCAGTATCGCAAACATTCTGTTTTCCCTATTATGATGAAATCCATTGTTATCACCACCTTGTGTATCATGCTTTTTGGCTGCTCTACCCATATGCTGAGAACAGCGGGCTCCCTGATGTCGTCTCGGCAATCCAAGAACCCTGCCGGCTCCGAAGTGGCCATCGATACCGAATACGGCATTGCCTCATGGTACAACACCAACACCAACTCTGGTACGCGCACAGCAAGTGGCCGTCCTCTTCAAAATGATGCCTTAACTGCGGCCCACAAGGAATGGCCGATGGGAAGCAAGATCAAGGTCACCAATCTGGACAATGGGCGCTCGGAAATTCTCACCATTACAGACCGTGGCCCGTTTATCAGGGGGCGAGTCATCGATGTGACCATGGGTAGCGCCAAACGTCTGGGCTTCTATGAGAATGGCCTCACCAAGACCAAGGTCGAACTACTCACCCGGGGTGACTGGAAATACCAACACTAGGTCATTTAACAGCCTGTAACCCCATTCGCTATCAGATCATGCGTATTCTTGCCATTGGAGATATCCACGGATCCTGCAATGCGCTCAAAACCTTGTGCGAATACGTCGACTTTCAGGCCGATGATGTCATCGTTACCTTGGGCGATTACATTGACCGCGGCCCCGCCTCCAAGGGTGTGATTGACAACCTCATCGAGCTTGGAAAAACCCACAATCTCATCACCCTCAAAGGCAACCATGAGGCAATGATGGAAAACGCCCCCCTCTCAGACCAGGAGCTCTACTTCTGGCTCTATAATGGCGGGGATGCTGCAATGGCATCATTCGGTGTAACAGATCCCTTTGCCGTCACGGAGCAAATCCCGCGAGTCTACTGGGATTTCATCAAGTCATGCCCATCCTACTACGAGACTGACAATCACATTCTCGTTCATGCCGGCCTCGACCCGGATGCCGACCTGGAAGATCAGGAAGAGTCCTTCACCCTCTGGCAACGGATTTTCGACACCCAGCCACACAAATCAGGCAAAACCATTGTATGCGGGCACACACCGCAACAAGATGGTCATCCTCTGAAGCTTGATCACGCCATCTGCATTGATACCTTTGCTTGCCGCGGTGGTTGGCTCACCTGTCTGGATGTTGATTCCGGCCAATACTGGCAAGCCAGTGAAGAAGGAGAAACACGCCAAGGCACCATCTAAGACCGCCATCTCCCAATCCACGGGTTGAGGCATGGCATTATTCATCACCAGCACCCACAAAACCTGTGAACGAGTTCCAAACTGACAACCTTCGCATCAGTGAAATCAAGCCCCTGATCTCACCTGCGGTTCTCAACCACCATCTGCCCATATCAGAGGGCGCCTCCCAGACTGTCACCACCGCTCGCAGGGCAGTAGAGGACATTCTCAAGGGCAAGGATGACCGCCTGATGGTCGTTGTTGGCCCCTGCTCCATCCATGATCCGGGAGCAGCCATCGAGTATGCCACACGGCTCAAGGAGACGAGCAAGCGCTTCAGCGACGAATTGTTCATTGTGATGCGCGTCTACTTTGAAAAGCCCCGCACCACCGTCGGCTGGAAAGGCCTCATTAACGACCCTCATCTGGATGGATCCTTTGACATCAACCACGGCCTGCACATCGCACGCGAGCTCCTCATTGAGCTCGCCACCATGGGAATGCCGGCCGGCACTGAATTTCTCGACACCATTTCACCGCAATACTACGCGGACCTCATCAGCTGGGGGGCCATTGGCGCCCGCACGACCGAGTCCCAGATCCATCGTGAACTCGCCTCCGGCCTCTCCATGCCGGTTGGGTTTAAAAACGGCACAGGTGGCTCCTGCCAAATTGCGCTGGATGCCATCAAGGCCTCCGCGGGACAGCATCACTTCCTCTCAGTGACCAAGCAGGGAGTTACAGCCATTGTCGCCACCAAGGGCAATGACGCCTGCCACATCATCCTGAGGGGGTCATCTCAGGGCCCCAACTACGACGCCGGGAGCATCCATGAAGTCACCGACGAGCTGGCAGCGGCAGGACTTCCCGAGACCGTCATGGTTGATTGCTCGCACGGCAACTCCCTCAAGGACTACCGTAACCAACCCCAGGTGGCTCAGTCTCTCTGTGAGCAAATTGCCGGCGGCAGCAAGGCCATCACCTCTGTCATGATTGAGAGCAACCTGGTTGAAGGTGCTCAGAAACTTGAGGGCACCTTGGCAGACCTCACCTATGGTCAGTCTGTGACAGACGAGTGCATCGGCTGGCAAACCACCGAGGCCATGCTTGAGGAATTCGCCAAGGCTGTCATAGCAAGGCGTGCAGCCAGCTAAACTCCGCCACCTGTGGGCTCAGCATCATCATCGGGCCCACACTCCTGATCTCCAGGATCTCTGACCCGCCAGATCGCGGCGAGAAAGCTGCCAATCAGACAGTGGTAGACAGCGGATATGGCGCATGGCGTGGCCGCCAAGAGAGTAAAATGCTGCTTGGCCAGGGCACTTCCCAGGCCCGAGTTCTGCATTCCCACCTCGATGGACAAGGTCCTGCGATCCCTCTCAGCGAGTCTACACAAACATCCGGCACCATAACCCAGCAGAAAACCAAGTGCATGGAGAATGAAAACAGCAATGAGCAAGCCTCCAAAATAGGCAATGATATTTGCCTTCGTCGCCCCTACCACTCCACCGACAATGAGCACAATGACCAGAATCGAGACAAGGGGAGAAACCTTCCTGATGCTCTCGAGCTTTTGGCCCAGCAATTGGTTAAGGAGCACACCTCCCACCACTGGCAAGAGAACAATGGTCACCATGCTGCGAAACATCGCCCAGGCATCCACATCGAGAATCGCACTCGCATAGACCTTGGTGAGTAAAGGCGTGAGTGCAATGGCGGCAAACGTAGAGCACATCGTCATGAGCACACTCAAAGCCACATTGGCCCTGGCCAGATAACAAATGACATTGGACGCTGTCCCCCCGGGGCAACAACTCACAAGGATGACCCCGAGTTTAAGCATGGGAGGCAGGTTGAAAACTGTCGCCACTGACCATCCCAGCAAGGGCATGATCAGAAACTGGGCGCATACCCCCAGACCAACGACCCACGGCCTTGTGAGCACTGCCTTGAAATCATCCACACTCAGGGTCAATCCCATTCCGAGCATGATGACACCCAGGCCCAGGTTGATGAGCTTTGCATTCGTTCCCGGGAACGTACCAGTGATAAACCAGGTAAAATGATCCGGGAAAAACCACGCCCACACCGTGCCCAGAATGGTCCACAGCCAAAACAGGTTACTAATACCCTGGAGTATTCGCCACATTGCTGTCTTGGGAATCAGGGCAGAATGGGGCTCTCAGACAGTGCATCACTGACCCCGGTCTTCACCTCTACCTCAAGATCTCCCAGGGCCCACTGAATCCCCTTCAAGTAATGCTGCAAGACCTTCTGGTTCGCGTATATGTGATCATTGTGCCCCAGTGAGCAGTAAAACACACGGCCCTTGCCGTGATGCTTGATCCAGCTGACCCCATAGTCCTTGTCAGCACGTTTGCCTTTACTGATGTCGGTCTGCTCCGGATCCAGCCTCAGCAGCATGTGCAACTTCTTCGGATCATAGGGCGCCTTGAACTGATAGATCTCTTCCTTGAAATTGAGATTCTCCCCCTCCAGATGAGCGCAGCACGCGTGCTGCTCCTGACCCTTTTCCACCATGATGCTCACAGGTGTGCCGGCATTCCAGGGATGCCCGTCGAAATAACCGCCGATCATCTCGCCAAATTCCTGCCATGTATAATAAGTGTCTGTGGCTGCATGAATGCCTATGAATCCCTTACCACCCTCTAAAAACTGCATCAGACTTTCCTTCAAGCGCTCCTCCTTCTCCAAAGCCGCCTTTCTTTGCTCAGGGCTCATCGTATTCCACTCCTGCTTGGCCGGTTTGAAAACATCCTGTGTGGTATTCAAAAAACAGATGGCATCGAACTGATCAATTGTGCCGGGTTCAAAATTGTCCATGTCGTCGCTGATCACAGCCTCATAGGCACCTGTTTTTTGACCAAGGATACGCAGTGCGGCCTGACCTGTCGGGATCGACTTATGCCGATAGCCACGTGTGACGGAATAAACCAGCAACTTGCGAGGCTTGATGACCTTATCTGCCTGAATGCCCTTCACCCTCTCTTCGACCTCGCCAACCCAATCACGTGGAATTGCAGAAGCGAGGAATGAGCTCAGGATACACAAGCAGCAAACGAGGAATGACTTTCTCATAAACTTAGAAAGAAGCCTACGCCCTGCGAAATGGCAAATAAAATCATCCTACATGCTTCCGGACTCACCCCCCGATACAAGGCGGCGACATCCTGGTGATGCATGCATGACAAAATACCCACAAAGAAAACATCACAGTCATGTTGACACCCTTTGAACTAACTGTTAGGAGTCGCACCGTCGCTATTGCGGCGGCACCGCAGACCTGACAGAGGCACACACAAATTCTCCTCTCCAGCTTCTGCTGTGCCACAACACTTTCTTCGGCTTCATTGCCGATAGAAAACCGTGCGGGGGGCTCTGTGTGTGGGAGCTCCTCGCACACCTCTTCTTTTTTTACAATTCCCTACCGTCAGCTCAATGGTTCGCTGATAACCCTCCTACTCAAACATGTTGGGTGTGGGTGCAAGCTTTTCAATATTTGCTTGTCATCGCGATGATGGCTCCGGATAACCTTTCGTCATCATACTTCATACCATGCTCTATTCCCATTTCCTGACCCATCTCTCCTCGTGGCATCGCGTGCTCTTCATCGGGGCTGTCACCATCATGGCACTCACTCCATTCACCCTCCAGGCCCAGGATGACGGAGATCAGAGCGCGGGTTCTGATGATGTCTCTCCCATCAGTGAATTCATCTATGACAGCAAGCTGCCTGGCGACTACGAGTGGACCACCAATCACGTGCACATCGGTGTGCGCTGGCAACCCTTCGGCGGCAGACCTCTCAATAACGCCTATGATGCGGCACGGCCCGTCATCTCCAAATACAGCAGCTACGCCCAGTTCTGGGTGGCATGGAGTGCATCTGAGCCCACCGAGGAAAGCACGGACTACGCCAACCACATGTCGGAATACCTCCAGACCATCGAACAGGCCGTTGACGCCTGCATTGCCGAGGGTCTCAAGTGCGAGTTCGTCTTCTGGCACTGCCCCGCCTGGGCCGCCGTGGGGGGCAAGGCAGGAGGTGTAAGGGCAAAGGATGGACTCTACTCTGCCTTCGTAGAGCGTATCGCCCGCCACTTTAAAGGCAAGGTGCATGCCTACCAGCTGGCCCATGAGGCAAATCTAAAAATGCACCTTCAGGATGGCGACATGGACTACATGATTTCCGAAGTATTCATCAAGGGTGCCAAAGCCATCCGCAAGGTCTATGGTGAGGCTCCTGCCAAGCCCGTGATCATTTCCACCTCCGGCTGCTCCCCCTGTTTTGGCTGTGACACTGTCGATGGGCTCAACGCCACAGGAGGCCTCGCTATCAGCAACTTCTATGACCAGCTCATTGCCTCCGGCGACATGATGGAGCAAATTGATGGCCTCAATCTCAACGTCTCTGACCAGAATGACGGCTACGGAGTCGTGGATGGTGCCTACGTCGCCTCTGTGTGGGGCAATTACGATCTGGCGAGAAGCAAGCTTGATGCCTACGGCTACCGCGGCAAGGCGGTAATGGCCTCCGAGTCATGGATCACCTGGGACGACACGCACAACTCCGCGGACGTCAACGGAGATGGTGAGCGCAACGAGCTCGATGCCTATCACAGGGCCATCACCATTATGGGGCGCTGCCTGGAGCGTGGTCTCAACACCATGAACTTCCCCTGGTCTGACAACTCCAGCGCATGGTCCATGGGCCTGACCAAGCGGCACGACTACAACGGCCGCATCAAAGAGCTTAATCCTGACATCGTCATTGCCTCCAAGGATGGGGGTGCGGACATTGTCACCGCTAAAGTCACCCTGCGTGGCGAGGACGATGACTTTGAGGTCAAGGTTCAGGACGTCGAGGAGCACTTCCCCTTCTCCATTGAGGACTACATCGACCCATCTGACCCGAACCACCTCCATTACTACGTTTGGCGCTGGTATGCCCAGATCGCCGGCGGCAATGATGAAGTCATCAGACACGCCGTTGCCGGTGAGATCGGCAATGACATCGGCGTCTTCGGCCCTGATTTCACCGGATGGGAACGCTACCGGATCTCATCCTATAACCGCACCCGTGACAGCTTCATGGTGCTCATCTACGCCAGCGCAGCCAATGCCAAGCACTGGGTCAAAGTCGCCATTCCCGCCACCATTCAGGATGGCTGGCACTACAACAATGAGTTCTCAAAAAAAGACTTCCGTGGTGAAGGCTTCAAGGACGGTGACGTCTACCGGGCCCGCATCATCACCAAGAACATCAGCCCCGTGGATGGCAGTGATGTCGATGTCAAATATACCGAAACCAAGGCATACACTGTTGAGAACGGCATGCTTGATATCCCCATTATCGGCATGAATAAGTTTACCGCGGTGGAGTTCATCCGTACTGAGAAGACTCCGCAAGAGATCGCTGATGAGAAGGCCGAGGAAGAGGCCAGAATCAAGGCAGAACAGGAAGCCAGGGAAAAGGCAGAGCAGGAGGCCGGGCAAGCCACCCCGGAAGATCAGGCCGGTGACGGGGATCAGGCTGCTAAAGAAAGCGCGGAGTAGCGTTCCTGCAGAGGCCTGACCTGCAGCAAAGCCTTCTTAAGAGGCGTCTCCTTCGCTATCGTCACGACTTTTGAACAAAGGTAGAAGTCAATAGGCTGCCCTAACACATGTGGCGAGTGTGACATGATGCCGCACAAATGTATTGCTTAGCAGGCAAGTATTTCGTATATATTAAATATTATTATGCGTTTATGCTCAATCCTTTGCCTGCTCCTCACCGGCTCGCTTCTCTCTTTGGCCGAGGAAAAACGCACAACATCGGGCTTCGTCGACATCAACTACTACCCCGTTTTGACCGATGTGGATGAGGACACCTTTCTCACGGCCAGTGCCCTGGTGAACTTGCCTCACCGTTTCCAATACTACAGTTTCACCAACATTGCCGGCAACGAGTCCCGCAATCCCTTCTCAAGTAATAACAAATACTACACGGAGCAAAACCTGCGCTGGAAGATCGATGATGACTCGCCTCTGGCCATGACCGTTCAGTGGAACCTGCGCTCCGGCTCTGAAAACGACCGCCTGCGTCTGGGCTTTCTCTGGCGTCTCGATGACACGGTCTGGCTGAAAGACTTTTTTGACTCCATAAACCTGTCCTACTTCATCAACTTCCATGTCATCCAGTTTGACCATGAGTCCCCCTCGGTCTGGCAGATGGAGCACGTCATCAACATGAAGTTCCCCTACATCAGTGACCGTCTCTATCTATCCGGTTTTGTGGACCACACCATCAACGGAGAAGTACCCCCTGGCGCTCCCAGCGCTCCGGTCGTTCTTGAGATGCAGCTTGGATGTCGTCTCTATGAGGAACTCTATGCCGTGGCTGAATACCGCGTTAATGAATACCGGCGCAGTGACATCAACAACCTCGCCATCGGCCTCCAGTATCGCATACCCTGGTAAGGTGGCCCACACCCAGCAATCATCTCACGGCATGACCCACCTTCCAAAGTCCCTAGGAATATGAAAAGCCGCAAGCCCTTCATTGTTCTCGTCACAGGCTTTCTATGCACCGGTTTGCTCTGGGGTGCTCTGAGCCTCCTCGAGCGGAAAAACGCAAAGGCTGAGTTCAATTTTGAGGCGGAGAGAATTCACCGGCTTATCACCGAGAGGCTCACCAAGTATGAGGAAGTCCTCATTGGGGTGAAGGCATTTTTCATGGCATCCAAGGATGTCAGCCTCCAGGAATGGGAAATCTATTTTGATAAGTTTGATCTGGAGAAAATCTTCCCCGGTCTTCAAGGCATCGGCTACGTTCAGCGCGTCAAGTCGAACAGTGACTACCAGGAGCTCAGGACAAGACTGGCGTCCTACGGCATGGATAACTTCACTATCAAGCCCCCCGGTGTCCGTGACGAGTATTACCCCGTTGTTTTCCTTGATCCCCTCGATGACAGAAACCGCAAAGCCATCGGTTACGACATTTACTCGGAAGAAATAAGGTGCAATGCCATTGAAAGCGCCAAAAACAACGAGATCACATCCATCACCCGCAAAATCACTCTCGTTCAGGAAGGCGACAAGGACGTCCAGGCCGGCTTGCTGATGATGGTGCCCTACTTCACCAACGAGCGCATCGGCAAACAGAACGAGCCAAGGGAAATGGATGGCATTATTGACGGAGTCATAAGGATGGGTGATTTCACCAGGCACCTCATTGATTCCTCGGTATTTGAGAAAATGCAGCTCAAAATCTATGATCAGGACACATCTTCGGAAGACAACCTGCTCTTTGATTCGCACAAGGGAACCGAGCTCAAGTCCTTCGAGGACAGATTCTCCAATACCATTACCTCGGACATCTATGACCAGCAGTGGGTATTCACACTCGAGGGCCAGCCTGCCGCCAACTTCCTCCCCCTCTTCTACGGCGAAAAAATGAAACACATCAACCTGGCAGTGCTGCTTACCGGATTTGTGTTCTCCGGGCTGGCTGCTTACATCACGAAAAGCCTTGAAACCACTGCCAGACTCAGGAGAGAGAAGGCCGCGAGCGCTTTGGCGAAGAAGGGCGACCTGGAAATTATCAGACGTCAGGAGGAGGCCTTGCTCAAATTCAAGGAAGACAGCGAATACGTCGTCGTTTGCATTGTTGATATCGAGAACTCGACCCGCATCACTGACAATTTACCTGAGTCAGCAACCGCTGAACTCTACAGCGTCTTTGACAACACCATGAGCAAGATCATCAACTCCCATGGTGGAATCATCGTCAAAAGCATGGGAGATGCAGTGATGTATTACTTCAAGGCCTCATACCCCCCATCAAAGAAGGAATGCCATCAGGCCATCCTCTGCTGCCTGGATATGCTCGATGCCAATGCAGAGCTCAACCAGCAGCTCACTGACAAAGCACTCTCCGGGATCAACTACCGCATCAGTGCGGTCTATGGTTCGGTCATGTCGGCTAGCAAAAATGACGTCCACGACATCTTTGGCTCCACTGTGAACCAATGCTCCAAGATCAACCGCTTCGCCAAAACAAATGGCCTGGTGATCTCCGAGCAAATCTATAAGCTCATTGAGCGCGATCAGGCCTACAAGACTCAAAAAATAGAGGAAACGAATCGTGCAGAACATGGAAATGGTGTATATCATCTCGCCAGAGTTTGATTTGCTATAAACGTGAAGTCTTCTGTTACCTGTCTTATCATCGGCATCACTGCTGTTCTGGCCATCGCATGGTGGCTGACAGGCAGGACCCGTGACCGTATGACGGCATGCCTGTGGCCGAAGCCAGAGAGAATTTTCAAAACACAGAGCGCCGAACTCAAAGCGATCATCTTTGGGGCGTTTGCTTATATTGGAGGCAAAAATGCTTCACTGTTGCGTTCGCAAGGAGACCGTAAGGAGATTGTTGAAGAATTCTATGACCGCGCCATGAAGTCCGGAGAGAGAAGCGCCAGCACATGGCCAATAAGCGAAATGGAGGCGAGGAATTCAGCCCCCTGAATCCGTGAGAATAAATCATGGGCCTGTTTGAACGTTTTCTAACTCTCTGGGTGGGGCTTTGCATTGTAGCCGGAGTGCTGCTTGGCTTCTTGGTGCCGGGAAGCTTCGCCTGGATCGCGCGCCTTGAATATGCCCATGTCAACCTCGTGGTGGCCGTCTTCATCTGGATCATGATCTACCCGATGATGGTCAACGTGGACTTCGCCTCACTCAAGGACGTGGGCAAAAAACCCAAGGGCCTCTGTGTCACCCTCGTGGTCAACTGGCTGGTCAAACCCTTCAGCATGGCAGCGCTCGGGGTCCTGTTCTTTGAGCACCTCTTCGCCGGCATGGTCGAGCCTGAAACCGCTCGTGAATACATTGCCGGTATGATCCTGCTCGGTGTGGCACCCTGCACAGCCATGGTATTCGTCTGGAGCCAGCTCGTGCGCGGTGATGCCAACTACACACTGGTCCAGGTCTCGATCAATGACATCATCATGGTCTTTGTTTTTGCTCCCCTGGCTGCCCTGCTGCTGGGAGTCACCGACATCATCGTGCCTTGGAATACCCTGCTGCTCTCAGTCGTTCTCTACGTCGTCATCCCCCTCGCTGCCGGCTATATCACGCGCAGACTACTGGACCGGGGTGGCAGCCATGAGGAAATCAGCAGCTTCACCGCGCGCCTCAAGCCCTTTTCTGTGATGGGCCTGCTCGCCACCGTCGTTCTCCTGTTCGGCTTCCAGGCCCAGACCATCATTGAAAAACCCCTGGTCATCGTACTCATCGCCATTCCCCTGCTCATCCAGAGCTATGGTATTTTTGCCATTGCCTACGGCTGGGCCTACCTGTGGCGCATACCTTTCGCCACCGCGGCCCCTGCCGCGCTCATTGGCACCTCGAACTTCTTCGAGCTCGCTGTGGCTGTCGCCATCGGCCTCTTTGGGCTCAACTCCGGTGCCGCGCTTGCTACTGTTGTCGGCGTTCTCGTCGAGGTCCCCGTCATGCTCTCCCTCGTTGCATTCGCCAACCGCACCCGGCACCGTTTTAAGGACTAGCCCGGGTGAGCCAGGCTTTACTCAACGGGTTCGAAGGGAGCCGTGGGATCCCGCTTCAGGGCTGGCTTCAGCAGCACATCCCCCTGCTCGCATTTCTCAAGGAATCCACTCACATAAATCTCCTCACCCGGCTTCAGATTATCCTCACCCCAGTGCCAGGTGGGAAAAATACAGTGGATGCCATGCTCGAGGTAAAGGTGGTTGCCATCCTCACGGTCTTCAACACGGACCAACTTGCCTTTGACCGCGATCTTCTTGCCCATGTATGGATGCCCCTTGCTCGCCACATCATGTGCGTGGAAATGGGCCTTGGCCTTGCCATAATCCATCTGCCAGCCCTTGTTAAAGCCGCATGCACTTAACGCACCTGCCAGGATAGGGGTCATCACCAGTAATAGGATTCTTGTCTTCATATCGTTTCCTTTTTGATGGCTTCTTTTTACTCACGCTCCAACGAGACCAGCACTTGCCCGAAGCCCGTCTGTTAATGGGCCACAAGGCCAGCGGGACGTTTCTTCTGAGTAATCCAGACTCCCAGGAGGCCGCAGATCACTGCGCCAATGGGGGCTGCCAATAATCCGTAAACAACGCCGGCACTTGCTCCCAGCAAATCCCACCTGGGCCCCATCATAAAGGTCACAAAAGCCCAGGCGAATACCGCTACACTACCAAAGATGATTCCAATGATTCCGTGAGTTAGATTGGATCGATTCAGCCCGAAAGCGCCGATGCCAAGAAACGCTGAACCGGCGAAAAACAAGAGACAGAGAGTGCTGTATCCGATCAAAAACGGAAGGTGTCCATTATTCTCAACCTTCGCCTCCATTGAGGCGATAGCCCCAAAGAGGCAAAATTCTCCAAACGCGGCAATAAACAGCGCGAGCACTAACATAAATGTCTTTTTCATGATTGTTCTGTTGATGTTTTTCATAGACCCGTGACACCTGTAAATAGCCGGGTGCTCTTGAGTCGTGCGCAGCATGCCACAGACACGCACCATCTCATAATCGATATTCACAAACGAATCATCGATTATAATGATGCAAAGCTATTCCAAATTCCTACTTCGCTTTGGAGAGCTTCTCAGCCAGCGCCTTTGTCCTCTCAAGGAAAGTCTGCGCCACAGGCTTGAGATCACGCTGGAACAAGGCACCCACCGCCAGCGGCGGGAATTCAGTCAGCCTGATCACCCGCAGGCCCTTGAGGAACTTCTTCCCCGGGATATCCACACCCAGACCCACACCAAAGCCACGGGCGGCGTATTCCTCGATCACATCCAGCGCATCGGTCTCCACACTCGGCTCCCAGATCACCTTACGCTTTGTCAGCTCATCCTGGAAAATCCTGCTAATCGTCTCCTCCTTGGGCAGGCCTACCAGGGGATACCTCGCCACCTTGCCCGCCGAGTCAGGATCATCCTGCAAGAGATCGGGAAAGCACTTGATGGGCCAGGCCACGGGAACCATCAGCACCAGCGGCAGCCTCACAAGCTCTTCGATCTGGAGCCCCTCACCAAAGCGGCCATAGAGGCCCGTGATCGCAAGATCCACCTGCTGACTCGTTAACAAACCATGGACCAGCGGAGGTGTCACCTCACGCAGAGTCAGGCGCAGCCCGGGATCCTCGATACGCATTTGCTCAAGCAAATTGGGCAGATGATGGCGCAGGTAAGATGCGGATGCCGCAATGCGCAGATGCACGCCCTCCTCCCCACGCAGGCGCGCCCCTACCTCCGGCAGGCGGGAAAAAAACGGATAGACAAAATCATAGAGCTCCTCTCCCTCGGGCGTCAGGGCAAAGGGACGGCGGTTGAAGAGCTTCACCCCGAGATCCTCCTCCAGCTGGATGATCTGGCCACTGACCGCTGGCTGCTGGATACCGAAGGGCATCTTGCGCACCGCCGCGGTGATGCCCTCATACTTCGCCACGTAATAAAACAGCTCGAGATGATGGATATTCATGCCGGCATTATACCCCAAAACAAACATCGATTAAATCGATGGTTTTACCTATTTCATCTATTAATAAGCACGAGACCATAAAGCGGCCAACAAAGAACAAAGCACGCAGCAAAGCGGAGCTTCTCCCCTCTTTTCCTCTTGCTGGAATCCCCCCGCATGCCTATAGGCTGTAGTGTAATCATGGGTAATCTGCCTTCGCAGAGACGAGCGTTGCAGAGCCCATGCATCCAGACAAATCATCAAACCATAAAAACCATGAAAAAAACCGAAACAGAACTCCCCACTCGCCGCAGCTTCCTCACCGGCATCGCCGCCTTTTTCACTGCCGCATTGGCACTGCCTCGCACATTGAGCGCAGCCCATCATGAGAAAAAAGAGGATGAGGAGGAAGAGGAAGATTCAGAAGACAGCGAGGACAAAGACGCCAAGAAAAAGAACGCCAAGAAGAAGACTGGCAAAAAGAAAACCGCCAAAAAGAAGTCTGCTAAGAAAAAAGCCGCCAAAAAGAAAACGGGCAAGAAAAAGCCTGCTGACGAAAAGGAAGACGGCGAGGAAGAAGAAAGCGAATAATCAGCCCTCCATTCGTCGCGAACTATCAACTCGAACTGCCCGCACAGCGGGCCAACTGCCGGCACAGCCGGCCCATTCATCATGAAACCACTCCCCCTCCTCATATTCGCAGTTTCCACCACTCTCTGCCTTGCTGAGGAAGCCAAGCCCAACCTCGATGAGCCCGCCACGCTCAAAAAGATTCTAGCTGAAGCCATCGATTCCTATGATCTGGAATATGGTGAGGATGAAAACGAGGACCTTCTCTGTAACCCCGGCGACCTGACACCCTACACAGGCTGGGCCAAATCAATAAGCAACTCGGGGCAACTCGAAAGCCTTGAGCATTATAAAGACGGCAAATTACACGGCCTCGAAATCTGGCGGCATGATAACGGGCAGAAGTATGAAGAAACCAACTACAAGAACGGCATAAAACATGGCCCCATGCTCAGGTGGTATGAGAACGGGCAGAAGTGGTCAGAAAAGACCCACAAGGATGGCGAACTCCACGGCCTGCTCACCAAGTGGCGGGAGGATCGCAATATGGAGTTCAGGGACAACTACCAGGACGGCAAGCTGCACGGCCTCTCGACAAAATGGCACGAAAACGGACAGAAAAAGAATGAAATCAATTACAAAAACGGCGAGAGGCACGGTTCCGAAATCTGGTGGGATGAACAGGGCAACATGATTAAACACACCAGATGGGAAGACGGCAGAGAAGTCGAAAGGATTAAGTAATCATCATCCGCCGCGCAGCGGCCAACTTAAACTCGAACTATCAACTCGAACTGCCGCAACGCG
>CAYXEC010000042.1:0-18547 GCA_964463855.1 uncultured Verrucomicrobiales bacterium
GTCCGTATTCGAGCGCTCCCTGGCAATATCCACAAGAAAGCGAAGGCATGTCGATGTGGTCGCGTGGTCCCCGGTGCCAAAGGCCATATCGGCCGGTATTTGCACAATGTGCCGGCCGGGGAATTCCCTGCCCAGTTTTTGCCTGGCGTCTTCATCCCTTGAGCCGGTGATGATGACGGAACCTCTTATCCTGATAGGTGGGCGGGATGGCTCTGTGAGAGCGGCCCAGTTTTTAGTCGCCAGCTTGCGCACACTCCCGCCAAACTGCTTTTTGATACGTAGCGCCTCCTGTTCCGTGTCCGTATATACTTCCACACGGACGGTTTTGTTGGTTTTGAGCCGGGTGATAACGCTGTTCGGGTTGCCGTAAAAACGGTCTTCCCAGGCGTCCATCCACTTGATTGCCGACAGCTTTGACCAAACCCACATGCTCGAGCTAAACACAAGTAAGGGGAATGGTGAAACCAAAAAGCGAGCCAAGGGGGCGTCTATGTGTTGCCCTCTTCCGGCAGGGGTTCGAGGTGTTCACCGCACTTTCTGCAATATACGGCGTCGGGCAAATGGCCGTGAACCCCGCAGCCAGGGCATGCATCCGTCGTCTCATCAGGGCGCATTGCGAAGCGTATCATGTCACTGGCAACAATACCTGTTGGCACAGCAATGATTGCGTAGCCCGCGAGCACCATGATTGATGTGAAGATCTGGCCGAGGACGGTCTGAGGGGTGATATCGCCGAATCCCAGGGTGGTGATGGTGACAATCGAGTAGTAGATGCTCACGGGAATATTGGTGAAAGAGCTGCCTTCCACACGGCCCTCAACAATGAACATGAGAGTGCCGGCAATCATGGCGAGAATAAGCACGGCAAAGAAAAAGACCGTTATTTTTGCCCTGGAGGCGGCCAGACCGCGCATGATGGTATTTGCTCCGCGCACATGGGAAACCATTTTCAGCACACGGAACATTCTCAGCAGTCTCAGCAGACGAATCACAGCATAGGGGGTGCCTCCACCGAATGCCAGGGCTATGTAACTTGGCAGGCACGACAACAGGTCAACGATCCCGTAAAAACTGAAAATATACTTCAGCGGGCGCCGTACCAGCCAGACGCGAAGCAAGTACTCCAGAGTGAATATGATGGTGAAAACCCACTCGGCGGTTGCCAGCTGGGTGCGATAGCGGGCATCGATTGCTGCGACGCTTTCGAGCATTACGGCCAAAACGGAGATGGCTATCACCCAGAGCAGGGCCACATCGAAAAACTTCCCTGAGGGGGTTTCAGCCTCGAAAATAATTTCCCACAGTCTTTGTTTGAAAGGCGGGGGGTTGCGGGGACGGTTCGCCTCCTCGGGGCTCTCCTCGGTACTCTGCACGCCCGGATCATGCAAAATCGGGTGAATTTGTCAATTGCACCCTCCCGGGGCCGGAGAGGGGGCCGAATTCGCGCACTGCAGGCAGATTCAGCGAAATTTGGGTTGACATGTCATTGGCTCGCTCCTAGTTTGCGCGCCCCTCGATGTGAGGTGGGTGGTTATTTCCACCCTGGGAAGCCGGCAGTCATTGTCCGCTCGTGCGGCAATCCAGCCATCAAGCAAACAACCAATAAAACCAATGAAAACTTTTTCAGCCAAAGCTCAGGATGTTGAGCGCAAATGGTATGTGATCGACGCCGATAACAAGGTGCTCGGTCAAGTCGCTGTTGAAGCCGCCAATCTCTTGCGCGGCAAAAACAAAACAATTTACACACCTCACGTTGACACGGGTGACTACGTCATTATCACCAACGCTGAAAAAGTTGTTCTCACCGGCAACAAAGAGGGTGAGAAGATCTACACCCGCTATACAGGTTATGTCGGCAACCAGAAGGTTGAGACCCCCAGGCAGGTCCGCGGACGTCGTCCCGAGCTGCTGCTTGAGCGCGCCATCAGGGGTATGATCCCTCACAACAAGCTGGGTGATGCCGTATATAAGAAGCTCAAGGTCGTTGTTGGCCCTGACCACTCTCACGAAGCTCAACAGCCCGAGGTCTACGAGATCAAATAGCGGGTCGCCAACGAAGCAAAACTGAACCATTTATAAGATTATCTCATGAGCGAAGCCACTACATACAGCGCCACAGGTCGCCGCAAATCCTCAGTTGCCCACGTCTGGGTCACCCCCGGTAGCGGAAGGATCAAAGTCAACAACCGTTCCTTTGAGGAGTATGTGCCCACAGTCACACTGCAGAACGCGGTCCTTGAGCCATTCCAAAAAGCCAAGCTTGCCAACAAGTTTGATATCAAAGTTTCCGTCAAAGGTGGAGGTATTGCTGGTCAGGTTGGTGCGATCCGCCTTGCCATCTCCCGCGCACTTTGTGAGCAGGATGAGGAGCTCCGCCCCGCACTGAAGGAAGCAGGTCTCCTTCGCCGTGACCCACGCCAGAAAGAGCGTAAGAAATACGGCCAGCCAGGCGCACGCAAGAAGTACCAGTTCTCCAAGCGCTAATCCGCCCATTATTCAACACAGCAATACATCAGAGCTATGTCTAAACATTCATCACTCAAAATATCCGGAGGAGCTGGAGGCAAGCGCTCCGTCCTCAAGCGCTTTGAGCGCATCAAGTTGCTCAAGGAACGTGGTCAATGGCAGAAGGGTAAGAGCCCTATCGGCCTTCCCAAAACCAAGCCGGAAGAATAAGCGCAAGCTTAGCACGATACTGTTTTCAACCCGCCCCATGACCATCATTGGGCGGGTTTTCTTTGCCTCATATCCGTATCATTTGCAGGAGCAGGAAAGTGCCCTGCATCTCAAACACTTCCAGCCACCATTCTTTAACAAAGCATGCCTTCATCATCCCAGGGAATCCGGCTCAATAAATACCTTGCCTCGTGTGGTGTGGGATCTCGCCGTGCCTGTGACTGCCTTATCCAAGAGGGGAAGGTGTTCGTAAACAACAGTCGTTGTGAAAACCCGGCGGCACGAGTCGGTCCGGATGATTCCGTGCGGGTTGGGCGCAAACATGTCAGCCCGCGTAATACGGAGACGATCCTGTTGCACAAGCCCGCTGGGCTTGTTTGCACTTCGAAGGATGAATTGGGCAGGGAGACCATCTATGATATTCTTCCGCCCAAGCTGCATCACCTCAAGAACGTGGGCCGTTTGGACAGGGATTCCGAGGGCCTGCTTGTCCTTACCAATGATGGTGATCTGGCCATGCAGCTGACCCATCCGGGAAGGAAGGTGGAAAAGGAGTATCTGGTGACCCTCAATCAATCCTTTGCCAACGAGGTGATGGACCAGCTTGTCAAGGGTGTGCACACTCCCGAGGGACGTGCCATGGCAAAGTCGGTGCGCCGCATTTCACCCAGAAGGGTCAAGGTGGTTTTGGAAACGGGATTGAAGCGGCAGATTCGCTACATGTTTGACGCCCTGCATCTCAAGGTTATCAAGTTGGTCCGTATTCGCATAGGCAAACTCGAAGACACGGATCTTGAGCCCGGGCGCTGGCGCCACCTGGATGCCGCAGAAATTGAGGCCCTTGGTCAAAATCCTCCACCGGGCAAAGTGCCGACAGATGTGACCCGCGCCTTGAGAAAGCGCCTTCCGCGCAAAGCGGCGCGTAAAACCACAGGGCGATCCGCACCAAGAACAACGGCTCGCAAATCTGGAGGGCCCAAGCCGAAACGTGCAGCCAAAAAAGTCCCCCGTGGGCGCAAAAAGTAGATTGTCCTCTCGTAAATAGCTGTCTAGTTTTTCAAGAAACCTATCAATACCAGGCACCTATTATGAGTAAGAATATCGAAAGCCACCTGAGCGAAGACAGGGAGTTTAAACCCTCCAAGGAGTTCTCCAAGAAAGCCCGAGTTTCCAGCGTGGCGCAGTATAAGCGCATGCACAAGGAATCAGTGGAGAAGCCACACATCTTCTGGGCGCGTGAGGCCAATGAGCTGGGGTGGGCAAAGAAATGGTCCAAAGTACTGGATTGGAAAGCCCCGTATGCAAAGTGGTTTGTAGGAGGTAAAACCAATATTTGCGTCAACTGTGTGGACCGACACGTTGACGAGGGCCGTGGCAACAAGGCCGCTTTCCTTTGGGAAGGTGAGCCAGGAGACAAACGCACACTCACCTATAGCCAGCTGCAACGTGAGGTTTGTCGTTTCGCCAACGTTCTTGAGGCCAATGGGGTGAAGGCCAAGGATCGCGTGCTGATCTACATGCCAATGGTGCCTGAGGCCAGTATTGCCATGCTCGCCTGTGCGCGTATTGGGGCTGTCCATTCAATTGTATTTGGCGGTTTTTCTGCCGAGTCCATCAAGGACCGTCTCGATGATTCCCAGGCAAGCTGTGTGGTCACGGCTGATGGAGGTTGGCGCCGTGGTGGTATTGTGGATCTCAAGGGCAATGTGGACGAGGCCTTGCAGCGCGACAAGACAGTCAAAAAAGTCATTGTTCTCAAACGCACAGGCAATGATGTCAAGATGAAGCGTGGTCGCGATGTGTGGTGGGATGAGGAGGCCGCCAAGGTGCCGGGCACGCACAAGGCCAAGTCCTTTGATAGTGAGCACCCCCTCTTTATTCTCTATACTTCAGGTTCCACCGGTAAACCAAAGGGGATTCTCCACACCACGGGAGGCTATATGGTCAATACCTATGCCACCTGCAAATACATATTCGATATGCGCGATGAGGATGTCTACTGGTGCACGGCCGACGTCGGCTGGATCACCGGCCACTCCTATATCACCTATGGGCCGATGCTCAACGGGGTGACCCAGGTCATGTATGAGGGTGCTCCCAATTTCCCGGATTTCTCGCGCTTCTGGCAAATCATCGAGGAGTATGGGGTGACTATTTTCTACACCGCTCCGACGGCGATTCGCGCGTTCATCAAGGCAGGTGACGAGCTGGTTGAAAAACACGACCTCTCCTCACTGCGTTTGCTTGGCACGGTGGGTGAGCCGATCAACCCCGAGGCCTGGATGTGGTATTACAACAAGATCGGTGGCGGGCGTTGCCCGATTGTCGATACATGGTGGCAGACAGAAACCGGCTCGATCATGATTTCCCCGCTTCCGGGATGCACGCCCATCAAGCCCGGCACGGCTACGGTGCCTTTCTTTGGTGTTGATGCCGCCATTCTTGACGAGACAGGGCAGGAGTGTAAGGCCAATGAGGGGGGACGCCTGGTCATTCGCAAGCCCTGGCCGAGTATGTTGCGCACGATTTATGGAGACAAGAAACGCTACCGCGACACCTACTGGAGTGACTACCCGGGCATGTATACCGCCGGGGATGGCGCGCGCCGAGACCGCAAGGGTAATTTCTGGATTGTGGGTCGCCTCGACGATGTGCTCAACGTCTCCGGTCACCGCCTCGGAACCGCCGAGGTGGAGAGTGCTCTGGTGGCTCACAAGGCTGTGGCCGAGGCAGCCGCTGTTGGGCGTCCCCATGACATCAAGGGGCAGGCGGTGGTGGTTTTTGTCACCCTTAAGTCAGGCGTGAACGGTAGCGATGCCTTGCTCAAAGAGCTGCGCAATCACGTAGGCAAGGTGATTGGCGCCATTGCCAAGCCGGATGATATCTACTTCACACCGGCACTGCCCAAGACCCGTTCCGGCAAGATCATGCGTCGCTTGCTCAAGGAGCTGGTAGCCACCGGAAAAGCCACTGGAAACATGACCACTCTGGAGGACATCAATGTGGTCAAGAGCCTGGAAAAACTGGTGAGCAAAAAGTAGACATCAAGGTTTAATCCATCAGTGATATGACGTGCCGGCAAATGATTTGATTTGCCGGCATGTTGTTTTTCAGAGCTCGTTGGCGGCTTCCCATGCAGTTGCTAAATTCCTGATCGTAATCAGAGCTTTTTTGTGTTCTACTGCTAGCGTTTATGGGGAGTTTGACATGCGCGGAAATGAGGCAGCTCGAAGAGCACGCCTTTAAACAGGGTGTCAGCGCCGAGGCTTTGATGGAAAAAGCCGGGCTTGGCATTGCCCATGCCATTCTCCGTCGTTTTCCGTGCCCGGGGATGGTGATAGCGTGCATTGGTTCGGGCAACAACGGGGGGGACGCATTGGTGGCTGCGCGTCACCTTCGCGCTGCAGGTTGGAAAGTCGGTGTGCGATGCCTGCACCAGAGCTCGGATCTGGGAGCTCTGCCCCGAAAGAAGCTTCGTGAGTTGGGCGATTGTGATGTCAATGCCCTGATACTGGAAGGCATGGCTGCTCAACCTGTCATTATACTCGATGGGCTGTTGGGTATTGGTGCCAAGGGCGCCTTGCGCTCGCCATTGGCAGAGCTGGCGGCATGGATGAACGAGACGCGTATATCCCGCCCTGCCACGATGATTGCCATGGACATTCCCTCGGGTATCGATGGTGACAGCGGTGAGGTATATGATGGTGCTGTCATTGCAGATTTAACACTGACTGTGGGTGTGCCCAAGACCGGGCTTTTTGCCACCTCTGCAGTCAACCACACAGGGGCCATCGAACTTGTCCCGCTGGAAGAACTTCCCGTGCCGAGCGGTGGTGATTTTTGTCTCAGTGATGTTCATGGCCTCAAGGGCATCTTGGCTCGGCGACACCACGATTTTCACAAGGGGGATGCAGGCAGGGTTGGTATTCTGGCGGGATCGCGCGGCATGCTTGGAGCGGCTGTCTTGTGTGCAAGCGGTGCCCTTCGAGCCGGTGCGGGCCTGGTGACCTTGTTCGCTGAGGAGTCGGTATACCCCTTGCTGGCACCCATGTTGCCTGCCGAGGTCATGCTGCGCCCGGTTTCCACATGGTCTGAAATTAATCCCGCAGAGTTTGATGCTTTTGCCCTTGGTCCTGGAATGGGCCGGGGTGACAAGGAATCAAACGCGGCTTTTCTGGCACTTCTGGAGCGCATGAGCATACCTGTGGTGATCGATGCTGATGGCTTGAACCGCATCGCCGATATCGGGATCGGGCAATGCCTGGGGCCGAATTTTCTACTGACTCCTCATCCTGGCGAGCTGGCAAGGCTTTTTCCCGAATGGGCCGGCATGGACAGGGGAGATGTCGCAAGGGCCTTTTGTGAACGGTATGATCGCTCCACCTTGTTGCTCAAGGGGGCACACACTCTGGTGGCTCGTTCAGGCTTCCCGGTCTATTTCAACGCGACAGGTCACGCAGGCATGGCGAGTGGCGGGCAAGGGGATGTGCTGACGGGCATTGTCACCTCACTGCTGGCCCAGGGGCTGGAGCCTCAGGACGCGGCCCGGATGGGAGCCTGGCTGGCAGGCAGGGCTGCGGAACTGGCCATCAGTCACGGCAATGCAAGCTTGCATTCACTGGTTGCCGGGGACGTATGTGAGTGGATGGGACAGGCATTCGTTGATTTGGGCTGTTGATGCCTGAAGTCAGGGGGATAAATATCATCGATGAAGATGGGTTTTTTCTTGGACATGGTGTGGATCTATTGCCTAGGCTCGGAATGTAAGATCTTGCACCACCTTCATGCTCAACACGACACCTGCCACCGATAAAAAGCAGCGCTCCAAGCAACAAGTTGAGGCGCCCTGGAATGTGATCGTGCTTAATGACCCCGTCAACCTGCAGGGCTATGTCACCATGGTTTTCAAAAGGGTCTTTGGCTACGATCAAGCCCAGGCGGAGACATTGATGATGGAAGTGCATACCCGGGGGCGTTCTGTGGTCTGGAGTGGTGCGCGTGAAAAGGCTGAGCTCTATGTGGCGCAACTTCATGGATGGCAACTTCAAACCACGATGGAAAAAACGGCATGAGAATTTTGCCAACTCTGGAGGGGGGGCTGTGCATACTGCCGGAATCTGAAACGGACTGGCAGGAGCTGCAATTGATTTGCTCGGATGAGGAGCGGCCAGGACTTATTGCAGAATCACTCGCCGACTTGATGGATGAGGAGTGCGAGTGGTGTGACTATGTCACTCCTGATCTGCAGAGGGGTTTTCAAGAGCAGACCCAAATGGTGGCCGAGAGGATCCAAAAGGCACGCAGCAGCGAGCAGCCTGCTGTTTTCATCACTCCCAAGGAGGCTGAAAAATGGTATGGTGCCATCAATCAGGCAAGGCTTTCGCTTCAGGCGGGATACCAACTCGATGAGCTGGATGAGCTGAACGATCCAGATGAACTGGAGGATCTTGAGCCTGACTTGAAGAGTGCTTTTTACAGGAACCGCTTTTATCTTCTGCTGCAGAGTATGCTGCTTGAGTATATCATGGAGGCATGAGCCACAAGGGAGCATCAACCGCAAATGCATTTCTCGCGGGCTTGGACCGCTTTCTGGTTTGGAGTCTTGCAAATTAAGCGTCGGCACAGCAGCTTGTGCTTGGCCATTCAATTGCCAACCCATACGATGAAACAAGAGAATTCCCACAAACTTTTTCAGGCTGCCAAGGAACTCATTCCGGGTGGAGTCAACTCTCCCGTGCGCGCTTTTCGCAATGTTGACGGCGAGCCTTTTTTTGTGCGTCGTGCCAAGGGGTGTCGGATTGAGGATGTCGACGGTAACTCCATGATCGACTATGTCGGAACATGGGGACCGGCCATTCTGGGCCATGCTCCCGAATGCGTGCTTGAGGCGCTGAACATGGCGGCCAAAGAGGGGGTCTCATTTGGTATTCCCAACCCTTACGAAGTGGACATGGCGCGCCTGATTGTTGACTGGGTGCCATCTGTGGAAAAGGTCAGGATGGTTAATTCCGGAACTGAGGCCACCATGAGTGCCGTGCGTCTTGCCCGTGGTTTTACCGGCAGAGACAAGGTGATCAAGTTTGAGGGTTGTTACCATGGGCATGTGGACAGCCTTTTAGTGGCGGCAGGGTCGGGAGCACTCACCCATGGTGAGCCGGACTCCGCTGGAGTTCCCTCCGCCTTTGCTGCCGAGACGATCACCCTTCCATACAACGATATCGAGCGGGTCAGGGAAGTGTTTGCGTCCATGGGGGACCAAATTGCCGCGCTTATCGTTGAGAGCTACCCTGCGAATGCAGGTCTGATTTTCCCCATGGAAGGATACTTGCAGGGATTACGGGACATCACTTCCGAGTACGGCTCGGTTTTCATCTTTGACGAGGTGATGACAGGTTTCCGGGTAGCCAAAGGTGGTGTTCAAGAGCTCGAGGGAATCATCCCGGATTTGACGGCGATGGGCAAGGTGATCGGTGGCGGCCTTCCGGTTGGTGCCTTCGGAGGAAGAGCCGACATAATGGATTATCTGGCTCCAGACGGACCAGTCTACCAGGCAGGCACTCTGAGTGGAAACCCTCTTGCCATGGCTGCGGGTTTGGCTCAGTTGCGTGAGATGGAGCGGGTGGACGGCTACAGTAGACTTGAGAAACTCGGCGCCCGGCTTGAGCAAGGTGTGCGTGCACTGCTTGCAAGCAAGGGATTGGATTACCAGTTTAACCGGGTTGGCTCGATGTTTTGTCTGTTTTTCACGGGTGAGCCGATCGTGAATTTGCAAAGTGTGATGACGGCGGATTCGGCGGCTTTCAGGAAATTCTTCACCTCGATGCTCGAGCAGGGCATTTACATGGCTCCAAGTCCTTATGAGACAGGCTTTATCAGCGTGGCTCATGGCAATGCTGAGATTGATGCCACGCTCGAGGCGATGGACCGGGCTCTGGTGGGTATTTAGCAGCCGAATTTCACAAAGAATCCGGTTGCCATCACTCGCCAGTTCCCATAGGTTTTGCCCGCCTCAAGCCGGGATGGTGGAATTGGTAGACACGCTAGATTTAGGATCTAGTGCCCTTTGGGCGTGCAGGTTCGACCCCTGTTCCCGGTACTTTTTGAGTAATAAAGCCACAGCCTCCCGTGGGTCGGCCAGTGTCCCATTGAGTCAACAGTTCGCCCGGGTGATCTTCAATACGAGCATCCATCAACCCCAGGATCCCCAATCAATCAAATGGAAGAAAACAGGAAGCATATACTGATAGGCTCCGGCTTGATCGTGTTTTTCTTTGTGGTGCTGGTTGGCGTAGCTGCATCAGCGTATCTACCGGGTTTTGCCGGTGAGCTGGGAAGGATGTGCCTCTCCTGGATCACCAGCCCTTTCTTGATGGAGTCTGCGCTTTTCTTTCTCGCCTTGACGCTCCTTTTTGCCATCAACGCGTGGCGACGCAGCAAGGATGGGGAAGACTGGGTGGAGTTGGATGAGGACGGGCAGCCGATCCGCAAAAAGTAGCCGCCGCATTTTTTGGCATTTGACCTTTAGTCTGGTCATCGTCTTTCAGCTGGTGGATATTCTGGCACCGAAGGGTTTTCCCTCCAGCTCCCCATGAATGTGATGAAGCCTGTCGTCAAATGGACCGTAATGGTTTTTCTGGTGGCCGCATTTGTGCTGAGCCTTTGGCTGACCATTCAAAAGTGGACAGGGAAGATTGAGAGCCTTGCAGGATGTGGTGCGGGCAGTGGTTGCGCGAATGTGCTTGGCAGCAAGTGGTCGATGGTTTGGGCGGTCATTCCCGTCAGTGTATTTTCCTGTCTGCTTTATCTGGCCCTCATCGTAACCTTATGCAGACGGGGGCATTGGGTCGCATGGTTGAGGTCCTTGCTTGCATGGGTGTTGCTGGTGGCAGCCTTGTGGTTCATTGCGCTTCAATTTTTTGTTGTCCGCACCCTGTGCCCGTATTGCATGGTGATACATGGTTTGGGAATTACCATTGGCTTCATGGTCCTGTGGAGCAGGGCCGAAAAGGAAGAGGCTCGAGCGGGTTGGATCACTACCTTGCTACCTGCCATTCTGCTGGTATCAGCCCTTGCACTGATACAGCATTTCGGGCCATCTCCGGAGACACATCGTCTGGCTGACTCCAGCGAGAAAAAACCGGAGCGGCCAGACCGTGGCAAAGCAGATGCTCATGCCATGGGGGATGGCCGGGAGATCTGGTTTCTGGACAAGACGAAATCGTTCCGGGTTGAATATCTGCCGCGCATCGGTGGAGTTGATGCGGATCATGTACTGGTGAAATACTTTGACTACACCTGCGAGGCTTGCATGAGCATGCACGAGTATCTCGACAAGCTCATGCTCAAATACCCCGGCAAACTTGCTGTCATTGTATTGCCCGTGCCCTTGGAGAGGGAATGTAATCCGCATCTTCCGCTGGGTATCAAAGATCACCCCAATGCATGCAGGCTGGCTTCACTCTCACTGCAGGTTTGGCAGGCGGACCCTGATCGATTTGCTGAATTCCACCGCGGCTTGTTCGACTGCCATGATCAGCCCTATGAAGTGGCAGAGGCACTGGCATACAGCCTCGTGGAGCCGGCAAGGCTTGATGCTGTCGATCAAACGCGGGTCAAAGCCTTGTTGGATCAGAATATCGCTGATTATGCCTCGTTTGTTCATGAAACACCGGTGATGCCCAAGTTGTTGATCAAGGGTAATCTGATCCTACATGGCAAAACCAAGGATTTAAAGACGCTTGAGATGCTGCTCCTGGAGCCACTGGGCTTGGGGCGCGTCGAGTGATTTTACATCGCGAACCCATCGTTTTGAGGGTGGATATGCTTCTGCCATGGAATGCTCATACAGGTGCGGGTGGTGCATTTTTGAATGGGATTGTTACAGCCATTTGCTAGGCTTGGTTCATGGCTGAGTTACTGACACTGACGAACTACCTTGACCAAGAGCTTAATCTCAAGGAGCTGCCGGACTACCCCGGGGCAATGAACGGTTTGCAGATCGAGAACAGCGGACGGGTACGTAAAATCGGAGCGGCGGTGGATGCATCATTGCCTGTTTTTGAAAAGGCGGTAGCTGAGGGTGTTGATTTACTCATCGTGCACCACGGGATGTTCTGGCAGGGAGCCCAGACGGTGACAGGATCCTGTTACAAGAAGCTGAAGATGGCTTTTGACGCCGGCATGGCTCTCTACAGTGCACACATTCCACTCGATGTTCACCCCGTGTGGGGAAACAATCACTTGTTGGCAAAAGCCCTTGGGATGAATGGGACGGAGACATTTTTTGACTGGAAGGGAATTGAGCTTGGCGTGTGTCAAAAAATGGACACCAGCATCAAGGATCTGATGTCCGCGGTGCAGAATGCAGTGGGGTCATCTGTCCACCTTTGTGCCGGAGGTGCCGACGAGGCTGGAAAAGTCGGTGTTATCACCGGTGGAGCAGGCTCGGAAGTTGCAGCCGTTGCAGCCTGCGGCATTGATACTTTTATTACCGGGGAGGGGCCACACTGGAGCTTCCCCCTCGCGGAAGAATGCGGCATCAATGTGATTTACGCAGGGCACTATGCAACGGAAACCTTCGGAGTCAGGGCACTTGCCGATCACTTGCAACAGAGGTTTGGCCTGGATGCGTGCTTTGTGGATCACCCCACGGGTCTATGATGACAGGGGTCTTGCGCTGATGCGCAGCGCGAGCTTTGCGATTGATGCAACCAGAATGCAAGGAGCCCATTCATTACAATTGCACACATAATTAGTATAAATTAAATATCTTTATCTATTAAATGCTAGCTCAGACAAGGTTGTTTTTTAAAAGAAAAAACAAAAACACTATTTTAATACTTGCTAGAAGTCTTCGGATTTCGTTCAATAAGCATATCTAAGCGGGTATAGCTTAATGGTAAAGCTCCAGCCTTCCAAGCTGATTATGCGGGTTCGATTCCCGCTACCCGCTTATCCAGACGAGTTTCAATCAACTCGCTGTTCCACAACCCCACAAAAGAAAGGATCAAAAGTGAAAAAGACCATCAAACTTGCCTGCACGGCAGTTCTCATTGCTCTCTCTGCTTCCGTTCAAGCAGACAATGCCAACGCTGACCAGATCTGCGAAGTCGTTACCAAGAGCATAAACTCAACACCTGAAAAGGTGACTGACATCGTATTTGAACAGGTTCTCCAGAATCCTTCCAGCGCCTGTGAAATTGTCAAGGCTGCCATCGTCGCATCCAAGGCAGACAAGGATCTCGTGGCCGACATCGTTGCAGCAGCAACGGAGGCAGCTCCCGACAAAATCACCATCATTGGCCAATGTGCTATGGCTGTTGCTCCCGACGCTCTGGCAGAGGTTCAGGCAGTTTTCGTCAAGCTGGCTGCCACAGCTGCTGGTGACCTCGGAGGCAGTAAAGGTGGATTTGGTGGCGGCAAGGCCGCTCTTCCTGAAATCCCCCTCAATCCCATCGCCTTGTCCAACCCGGCCAACCCGCTGGAATTCCCCGGACAGGGTGCAGTGGGTCCGACTCCCGGAGGTCCTGGCGGCTTTCCTCTCTTCCCTCCGGGTCTCCAGCCACCCACGATTGTCTCCAATCCGGTCACCACTCCGGATACTAACTGAACGAGCAACCCCGGTAAACTAAGCTGTTGAGATCGTGTGAGCGTCGGGTTTGTGCTTAAATTCGTTTGTAGCCTCACAACTACCAACCATTATATTTTAATCTAAACCCGACACCTGCCACCCGATACAATACAGAACATGAAAAGAACGATTTTAGCAGCCTTTGCTGTAACTGCTCACGCTGGCTTGGCCCACGGTCAAGGTCTTTATGACATTGCTCCCAACGACGATGCCAGAGAAAGCTCGCCCATCACATGGACAGCTGGTATTTCGTATAACTTTGATGATAATGTAACACCCACGGCTCGCAAGAATACGCTTGGATATGAGGATGAAGCTTCCTCTTTCAGTGCTTACGTGGGAGCATCCCTTGTGAGCATCACGCCGCAGACTACCTGGGATGTATTCACCCGTCTTGGAGGTACTGTTTACACAGAGACGCCTGAGGCGGCCGCTTCAGATGACATATACGGGCAAGCACGTCTGGGTCTCAACTGGGCCCACCGTATCAACGAAAGATTGCGCCTCAGCAGCAGGAACTACCTGGCCTATGAATTGGAGCCGGATTACAGTTACGGCTTCTCAACCGATCGCCAGCTTGGCGAATACCTGCACTACCAAACCGACAATGCGGTGGGATATCGCTGGAACGACAGGGTGGCCACTTACACCGGCTTCAAGGTAAGGGGGGTTGATTACGATGAAGCTGAATCGGCCAATGACCGTATGATTTATAGCGTTTATAACCAATTCCGCTATCGTGCCTCAGAGCAAACCGTCTGGACACTTGATTACCGTTACAGTGAAACCGAGGCCAGTGGTACCGCAGACGACTCTACCAACCATTATGTCTTGCTTGGAGCAGAGCACCGCTTCAGCCCGAACTCAGTTTTCGCTGTTAAAGGTGGTATGCAGATGCGCGACGTTGAAAACGGCAGTGACGAGGATTCACCATTTGCGGAAGCAGCAGTGAGGACACGCGTGAGCAATGAGCTCAGTGTGCGTGCATTTGCCCGTTATAGTGTTGAGGATTATGGTACTAGTTTTGACTCATTTACCTATGATACCAATGAGACATTCCGCTACGGTATTTCGGCTGACTATGTGCTCTCCCCACAAATTACTCTGCAGGGTGGTGCCAATATCATTTTAATGGACATGCAGGACGGAAGAAACGTCCCGCCTGGTGGAGTAGCGCCCTCGGATGCAGATACCGAGTTACTCAATCTTTATCTTGGCTGCGCCTATAAAATCAATGATGGCCTTTACCTGACCGGTTCCTACAATTGGACTGGAAGTGCATCTGATTTGCCGGGCCGCACCTATGAGCGCAATCGCGTTTCCATCGGTTTGAGAACCGAGTTCTAGAAGAACTACTCTGAACAAGCTTTCAGCTTAAACCGCTCGATGTTTGACATTTGAGCGGTTTTTTATTTACAATCTTATAATTTTAATTAAAATTAATTAAATTTTTGGAGATGATGTGCCTGGCCAGCTGGATGACTTGCTGCCGGCCGGCTTCTTGTCTCCAAGTCATAATTTTTCATATCCATTCTAATGCATAACACGAACCAGGCTGAAGCAGCTCAACAAGCAATTGACTATTGGCAGATTCTCAAGAATCGCTACGGGGTTATTCTCCTCACTTTCCTTCTCGTTTTTCTCACTGCAGCCGTCATTACCTATGTAATGCCCAAAAAATACGAGAGCATTGCTCTGGTGGAGGTAAAGCCCATTGTTGACATAGACCCTACCCATGGAGGGGTCAAGGGTGGCATCGGGGCCCAAATGTCCCGCCAATTCATGAACACCCAGTTCGAGATCATCGTTGCTCCTCAAACACTGGCTCTGGCGATTGATAAAATCCAACTTGAGTCCAGATGGGGTGAGGATCGAAAATCAGTAATGGCTCAGCTTCGCAATATCGTTCGAACCAGCCAAAGGCGAGGCACGGATCTGATCGAGATATCCGTAAGGCATGCCAAGAAGGCTGAGGCGCGAGCTATTGCTGAAGCGGTGTACCTGGCATACCAGGACCGTCGGGACGATCTCGAAATGAGCATGCGCAGTGATCACCTCAAAGCACTTAAAATTGAGCTGACCAATCAAAATGACCGCATAACCCTCCTGCGCAAGCGGGTTGACGATCTGGCAGAGAAAAATGGATTGATTTTTGTCGAGGATGAGCAAGGGGGGAAAACCATTGGAAGCATGCTGCCACTCAAGGAGAAAGCTGACAGGGACCTTTATGAAGCCAGGCGGGAACGGGATGAAATTTCCGTTCAGATCAAGAAGCTGTTGACAGTCGAACAGGCTCACCTGATTGCTGTAGCAGCAGAGCTTCCGGACGTCGGCTTCAAGGAAGATTATAACTTGTTTGAGGAGGCTAAAAGAGATCTTGAGAAAATGCTGGCCTCTGGCCTCGGCAAAAAGCATCCCGATATCATGATGCGTCAGAGACTTATTGCCGGGTTTGAGGAAAATTTGACCCAAAAGGCCAATCACGCAAAAACAGCGCTCAACCACAAGCTCGACATTATCGATAAGCGCGTAGAGCAGCTGGAGGCTGTGACAGAGAGATACCAGAGCGAAGGCACTGAGAAATCCAGGGGTTATTCAGAATACAACATGGCTCGGCATGAATACGACAAGGCCCTCGAACTTAAAGAGGGTATTGAGCGAACCTTTCATGCTGAAAAAACCAAAACCAAATTAAATACCACCAATATCATTGTCCACGAAGTGCCGGAAATCAATGATAACCCGGTCAGCCCGAATGTTCCGATGAACCTGGCATTGGGTGCGGTCGTAGGCCTCATTTTTGGCGCCGGCATCGCCTTTTTCCTGGAATACATGGACACTTCTGTGAAGAGCCTGGAGGATGTTGAGCGCTTCTTGCAAGTATCCGTGCTTGCCGTGATTCCAAGGGATGTTGGAGTGTTGCACAAACAAAGCGGTTTGAGCCCAGACGCCGAAGCCTATCGTATTTTGCGCACCAATATCGAGTTCAATCGCAAGAACCCAGAAGACAATGCCATCACTGTTGTATCGGGTGGAGCCGGCGAGGGCAAGTCCACCACCCTGGTCAATCTTGCTTATGTTTGTGCACAGGGTGGTTATACCACACTGATGATTGATGCGGATCTGCGCCGTCCGCGCCTGCACACCTTCTTTGATATCAGTAACTCGGTCGGACTGACCAATTACCTCACGACGGATCTTATGCTCGAGGATGTGATTATTCAGACACCGGTGGACAATCTGTATTTCATGCCATCAGGTATTCTTCCTGCGGATGCCGCGGGAATACTTAACTCACGTCGCATGTCAGAGCTCATTCAAGATGTTAAACAGCGCTTTGATTTGGTGTTGATTGACTCTCCACCCATTCTTGGTGTGAGCGACGCTTCAGTATTGGCCAGTGAGGTTGACCTCACTATGATCGTTGTTCAGCACAGAAAATTACCGCGCAACATGCTCGTGAGAGTCAAACAAGCCGTTGAGAACGTCGGAGGGCATGTGGTGGGTGTCGTTTTGAACAACGTCGATGTGCGCAGCGACAGCCAGTATCAATATTATACAAGCTACTATACTTACTATGCTCCTACCACTGGTGAGGAAATTCCAAGTGAGAGCCAGAGAAAGCCATCAGCTCAGCTGGCTGCTGTGACTCATGACGAAGAAGATCTTTATTGATAATGAGCTGTTCTCCGCACCTCCGGATATCCGGCCCAAAAGGCGATTAACCACAATGACAACCACACATAGAACATGATTTTTTCATCCATTAAAAAGGCGGCTATGGTTTATGCCTTGTTTGTGTCTCTGGCGGCCACTGCATTTGCCAACCCCAACATCAGTCCCGGCACCGCCCTTGATATCAGGATTTTCGGAGTGCCTCATCAGGAGCAAGCATCATTTAATGGGTTGCGTAATGTGGATCCTGGCGGATTGCTTTTTTTGCCCTTCCTCGACGAGGGGATTCAGGCCAGTGGTCTTTCAAGTGCCGCCTTGGCTCGCAAGATTGAAAAGGCCTACAAAACTGCAGAAATTTACAACAATCCCCGCATTAGCATCACTTCCCACAAAGATGAGGAAGCTCAAAAAATTGACAAACAAGTGATCACTGTGGGAGGGCGAGTCAATAGGCCGGGGCCCGTGCCTTATGTAAGAGGAATGACTCTTTTCAATGCTGTTGCTGCTGCTGGTGGTGTGGATACCTTTGGTTCTGATAAAAGGGTGAAACTAATCCGTAAGGGCAAGGTATCCGAGTATGATATCAAAAACAGTGTGCAAGATATGAATACTCCGGTTTATCCGGGCGACACGATCAGTGTGCCCCAGAAGACAGTCTGGGGTAACTAGTAACTTGTCGCGTTTTTTGCGTTTAACAAAAAGCCCTCCTGCCCGGGGGCTTTTTATCATTGGAACTAATGATGATTTTTGGGCCTGCTTCGTGCGGGCCTTGTCTGTGTTTCGCCTGTAGGGCTGCAGGGCCATTCTGACTCCATGGTCAATAATGGAAAAACCTGCACAGGTGCTTGACCGAATCGAGGCGCTTGCTATGTTGCGCACTCTCATTTTCTGAAAGCTCACATTTTGTGCGAATCCTTTCATTCTAAAACAATCCATATTACCACCAAGATGGCTACTGCTAAACGCAAGACCGCAAAGAAAGCTGCCCCTAAGTCAGCTGCCCGCAAGACCCCAAAGAAGGTCGCTCCCAAATCCAAGAAACACGTTTACTTTTTCGGAGGCGGAAAAGCCGACGGAGACGGCTCCCAGAAGAACCTGCTGGGGGGTAAAGGAGCCAACCTTGCTGAGATGGGTCTCATTGGAATCCCGGTGCCCGCCGGTTTCACCATCACCACCGAGGTCTGCACCTACTATTACGATCACGGTAAAAAATACCCCAAGACACTCGACGCAGAGATCGAAGCGAACATTGCCAAGGTTGAACAAGCCATGGGCAAGAAGTTTGGCGACCTGAGCAATCCTTTGCTACTCTCCGTCCGCTCCGGAGCGCGTGAGTCGATGCCCGGCATGATGGACACCATCCTGAACCTGGGAATCAACGACCGGGTTGTTGAGGCCCTTGCCAAGAAGACGGGCAATGCCAAGTTTGCATGGGATTCTTACCGCCGCTTTCTACAGATGTATGGAAGTGTGGTCATGGGCGTGGAGGCCCATGCCGGTGAACATCACGATCCCTACGAGGTTATTTTGGACAAGGCCAAGGCCAAGGCCAAGGTGAAGGATGAC
>CAYXEC010000043.1:0-16701 GCA_964463855.1 uncultured Verrucomicrobiales bacterium
CCGAGGCTTTGGGAGATGAATGGTGATGAGCCCCAGAGGGCCTTAAAACTTGTAGTCCAGATAGAATTGAAACTGTCCACCCTGGTCAGCCTCTTCGTCATCATCAGGTGTGCCCAGCGGGAATGCGTAATCGAGGGCAATGGGGCCAAAGGGGAGGTTCAAGCGAAGACCGAAGCCGGCATCATGGTAAAACCCGTTGCCAAACTCCCATGAGTCCGTGTTGACGGTTCCGATGTCATAGAAAACCGCGCCCCGTATGTTCTCGACGAGCGGGAAGGTGTACTCGGCGGTCAGGTAGGCTGAGGTGTTACCACCCAGCACTTCCTTGGTCTCAGGGTCGCGAGGACCGGCATCGCGGTTCTCAAAGCCGCGCAAGTTATAGGGGCCTCCGAGGAATTCACGATCAAAGATGGGGACCGTGGATGAGCTGCCGTGTGTGTCGGCAACAACCAGGCCGCCTTTCAGATCGAGAATGCTGTCCGCCCACAGGTTCCAGTGCTTGGAACCACTCGCGCTGACGATGTAGACATCGACATCGCCACCAATGCCACCACCCGCGTAGGTGACGCCAAAATCAAGCTTTTCACCCTTGCGTGGCAGCTGGTTGTCATCCCGGCTGTCGTAGACGTAGTTGAAGGTCAGTGCGCTGCGCACGTAGTCACCATCCTCCGCCTTGAACGCGTCTGAGGTGTCTGAATCGGCATCAATAGTGATTTTTTCCAGCCGGTACTCGCTGCGCAGGTAGGCGCGTTTGCCGAGGGGCTTGCGCAGGGATACGGCGGCACCAAACTGGCTCTGCTCATACTCCGGGCTGAAGTAGAGCGAATTGCGATAGAACACTTCCGTGCCGAGGGCCAGGCGTCTTCCCAAAAACCAGGGTTCGACCAATGACATGCGGAAATCGGTGCGCTCGCTACCAAGTTGAAGCCTGGTGTTGAAGCGTTGTCCGGCACCCGTGAATCTTCCCCAGTTGGTGATATCGAAGTTGGTTTGCTCGAGGTTGACGTAACCCACCACGTTATCCACGGAGCTGAAACCAAGGCCGAATCCCACGGAGCCGGTCTTTCTCTCCTCAACAAGGATGTTGATGTCACGGTAGCCTTCCATCTCACTTGGGGATGCGGATACCTGGACATCATTGAAGTAGCGCATGTTCCTGAGTTTTGTTCGGGACAGCTCCATTTCCACGGAGTTGAGATATTCGCCAGGCTGCATGGGTAACTCACGGCGAATCACGCGGTCCTGCGTCTTGTCATTGCCTTCAATGGTGATCTTGCCCACACGGTAGCGATCACCCTCGACGACTCGGTAGGTGATAGTGACACTGGTGGCGGTGACGTCCCTTATGTCAGGGCTCACAGTAGCGTCGGCATAACCCTTGGATCCGTAGTATTTGCGGATCATCTGAATGTCATCACGCATCTTGGTGATGGAATAGGGGTCGCCGGCCAGCAGGGAAAGTGCCGGCATCAACTCCTCCGGGGTGAATACCGTCATTTTGCCAAATCCCACGCCGGCAACGGTGAACCGGGCCCCTTCGTTGATGGTGATGACCAGGTCAACGCGATCGTCTTCCACCACTTCCCGTGCAACGCTGGCGGTGGCGCGGAGATAGCCCCGGTTGCGGTAGTAGTCGAGCACCCGGTCCAGATCTTCATCAAGTTTGGTGGCATCGATACGCCCTGATTTGGTGATGAAAGACAACCAGCCCTTTTGCTTGGTTTTCATCTCGTTGCGCAGCACGTGCGATTTGATGGCGGTGTTGCCCTGGAAGCGGATTTTGTCAATCTCAGCACGTGTGCCCTCGTCAATGGCGATGATGAGTTCGGCTGACCCCGGGGTGTCTGTGGCCTGGATGCTATGAGACACCCTGACATCGGCGTAACCGTAGCCCAGATAGTAGTCCACAACCTTGCGCCGCGCCCCCAGAATGTCCTCATCACTCATGAAGCCGCCGGCCTTGAGTTCTACCACGTCAGCAAGTTTGCGATCACTGAACTTCGTGTTGCCGACAAAGCCGATGGAGACAACGGAGGCGCGTGTTTTCACCTCGGCAATGACATTGACTCCTGCGCCGGCAGCCTCGGCAAGAAAGCGGATATCATCGACCAGTCCGCTCTCATAGAGGGAGCGCACATCATCGTCCAGGCGGGCGGCATTATAGGTCTGGCCGGCCCGGGTTGACATGTATCCACGAATGCGGGCCTCATCAACAGTGCTGGGGCCGATGTAGCGAACCGTGACGGAATTGATTTTCTCGCCTTCAAAACTTTGTGCGTGGCTGGTGGCCACGCTCGAAGCCATCAAAACAAAACCCGCAAGCATCAGAAGCTGTTGCGGGGCGCGCTGGAGTAGGTATTTGATCATACGGATGCGGATACGAATTAGGATGGTGCGATCTCACTTGCTCGCGTTGATGGCGTCAAGTTGAAACGGAGATATTATCCTTTGCGCAACAAGGGATGGCCTGGCTTGGCCTTTGAGGTGAACGGAGCCCGCAAGTAGGTCGGCGCCAGGGGTCTGGCGAGAAGTTCTTGCTGCCTGCCGGAATCGAGTTCCAGCCAGAGTTCCAGCAACAGGCGCGCATCCGGACGTGAGGGCCTGATGCCCATCTGCACATCTTCATCGAGCCCAAGCTTGGCGGGCTCATCCAGAGTAAATACATCATGGTCAGCGGCCTCGGCGAGACGTCGCTTGAGTGTTTCCGCATCCATGAGCTCGGGCTCGGAAGCCTCGCCCGAGGCGATGATGGTGGACAGGTAATAGAGCCCTCTGCGGGCATCGCCTATTGCCATGACCGGTTTTTCTGTTGTCTTGCTGTAGGCGGCCGGGGTGGCGGCCAGCGAGCCGAGCCCGGCGACTGGGCAGGATTTTGCGATGGCCACTCCCTGAGCGGCAGCAATGCCGATGCGAGTGCCACTGTAACTCCCCGGGCCGGTGCCTACGACCACACAGGAAAGATCCCGCCCCTCGAGAGCTGCCAGAGCAGAGGCCAGCGGCTCAAAGACCATGCAGTTGTGGCTGCGATCACTGAGGAATTCCGCCTCAAACAACCAGGCTCCATCAGACCAGAGGGCAATGCTGGCCTCCGGGGAGCTGGTTTCGATGGCAAGGACCGTTTTCACGTGGGGCAACCTAGTCAGGAGAAATAAAATACCAATCATGGAATGCTGCAAAATATCTAAAAAATCCTTAGCTATTCATTCTTGCATCCCTGGCCATTTGCCTGTTACCTCCAACCCGCTGGCGGCTCTTGCATCAGCTTTAATAAGGGTTGTCTCAATTTTTGCGCGCTATCACGCCATGGCAATAACAGCAGAGGCTGACACCACTGGGGGTCAACCAGCCAACAAATCACAAAAAATTAACCAAAAAGTATAAACAATCATGAGTGATTACGCCAAGGGGCTCGAAGGGGTCATTGCCAATGAATCCGCCCTTAGCAATGTGGAGGGACTGAAGGGGGAATTGTCCTATCTGGGTTATGACATCGATGACCTCGTGGCAAACTGCTGCTTTGGTGAGGTGACTTATCTGCTTCTCCAGGGGCGCCTGCCCAACAACAAGGAGCTGGAGAATTTTGAAAGAAAGCTGCACCAGCACAGGGGCCTTCCCCCCCAGGTCGTGGAATTCATCCAGTCCGCACCCAAGGATGCCAGCCCGATGGACGTGCTGCGCACCGGAGTTTCCATGTTGGGCCTCTTTGACAAGCGCGCCAAGATTGGGGAGCCGGACCATGATGCACTTTATGAGTCTGCCATTTCCCTCATTGCACGCATCCCAGTCATCATTGCCTATTTCCACCGCTCCCGCATGGGTCTTGAGCTGCTTCCCGTGCGCACGGATCTTAGTGAGGCTGCCCACTTCCTGTATCTGATCAATGGTGAGGAGCCGAGTGAAGCCGCTGCCAAGACCCTGGACATTGCCTACATTCTGCATGCTGACCACGGCATGAATGCCTCTACCTTCTCCGCCCGGGTGACTGTGGCCACCCTGAGTGATATCTATTCAGGCATGACCTCCGCCATTGGCACGCTCAAGGGACCCCTCCACGGTGGAGCCAATGAGGGAGTGATTCATATGCTCGAGAAAATCGGCAGCGAGGACAAGGTGGATGCCTATGTGGAAGATTGTCTGCAGCGCAAAAAGAAGATCATGGGTATTGGCCACCGTGTCTACAAGGTCCTTGACCCGCGCGCGCCCCATCTCAAGAAGATGGCACTGCAGCTAACAGAGGAGCTCGGTGAGCCCAAATGGATCAACATGTCTAACCGCATCGCCGAGATCATGCTCGAGCGCAAGGGCTTGAATGCCAATGTCGATTTCTACTCGGCCACGGTCTATTACTCACTGGGTATACCCACGGATCTTTTCACGCCGATTTTTGCCATTGCCCGTGCTTCCGGCTGGGCTGCGCAGATTCTCGAGCAGCTGCGTGACAACCGTCTCTACCGCCCGCTTACCAAATATGTTGGGCCCCAGGAGATCCGGCCGGTGCCGCCCATGAATGAGCGTTAAGCGGGCAGGCCGCTAGCCTGACAAAATTTCAAAACCCGGCGTGCTCCCAGTTAGCATCCGGGTTTTTTTATACCGCGCTTTTTTTAATTGGTATCATCACCGCTGCCCTGTTTAATATCCGGATCAGTCACTTCGGGCCTGTATTACACCACAAAATTAACATTAATGAAAAAGCAGAATGTTGTAAGCCGTCTCTCCGTTATGATGTTTCTCCAGTTTTTTGCATGGGGGGCGTGGTTTGCCACCCTGGCACTTGCCATGGGCAGCAATGGTTTGGGAGACTTCATCGGCGGGGCTTATGAAAGTGCCCCCATTGCCGCGATCATTGCCCCTTTGTTTCTGGGACTCATCGCCGACCGCTTGTTCCCCTCGGAAAAAGTCATGGGCATACTCATGCTTGTGGGTGGCGGCATCATGTGTGTGATTGCCAACATCGCTCCCCTGGGGGCGGAAAAGGGAGGCCTGATTGTCTGGCTGATGATCGCCTATATGCTCTGCTACATGCCAACCCTCGGGCTGGGAAACACCATCACCTTCACGCATCTCAAGCAGGAGCAGTTTCCCAAGGTTCGCGTCTGGGGAACCATCGGTTGGATCGTGGCCGGGCTGATGCTCGGCGCCTGTGGTTGGTCCGCCTCACTGAACATTTTCTGGCTGGGTGCCATTTCCAGCATCTGCCTCGGGCTATACAGCTTTACCCTGCCGCACACGCCACCACCTGCCAAGGGCAAGCCTCTGGATCTTGGATCCCTGCTGATGGTCGACGCGCTCAAGCTGCTCAGAAACCCTTCGTTTTTGGTTTTTGCCATCTGCTCAATGCTGATTTGTGTTCCGCTCGCCTACTACTACGGCCAGACTTCCGCGTTCCTCGGTGCTGCCGGTTTTGAGCAGGCGGCTTCCACCATGACCCTGGGCCAGATGTCAGAGATTGTGTTCATGGTGATGATCCCGTTTTTCTTCCGCAAGCTCGGAGTGAAAATCATGTTGCTCGTAGGGATGGGCTGCTGGGTGGCCCGCTACGTTCTCTTTGCCATGGGAGCGCCGGATCAGATTGCATGGATGCTGCTCGCCGGCGTGGCCCTGCACGGGATCTGTTACGATTTCTTTTTTGTCACGGGCTTCATCTACACTGATAAAAAAGCACCCAGGGAGGTCCGTGGCCAGGCACAATCGCTACTTGTATTCCTGACCCAGGGCCTGGGCATGTTCTTTGGCTTCAGGATGGCATTCGGCGGCAACTTTCCCTTCACATCGACGGCATTGCCCAACACTTATGGTGAGTATGGGGCAGGGCCGGCAGATCACGGCGCCTTGATGGAGAACATCAAGACGGCCTCGTCAACAGCTGAGCCAGGGTTTTTCGAAAGCCTGTTGGGCATGTTTGGTAAGGGATACCCGGAGGGCGTCAACTCAGACCTGATTGCCAAGGCCATGACGGACTGGAAAAATTACTGGCTTTTCCCTGCGGGGATGGCAGCGGTGATCTTCATTGTCTTTGCCCTATTCTTCTGGGACAGGGTGGAGCGTAGTGTGGACAGTGAAGAGCTTGCAAAGGCCACTTCTCCGGACGAGGAGAGCGCAGTCTAACATGACAATATTTGAATCATGAGCGAACCATCCATCAAAATTCTTTGCGCAGGCGCTGGGCACATGGGCCGTTCCCACGCTCTCGCTTACCACCACATTCCCGGCTTTGAGATTGTGGGTATTTGCACGCGTTCAGCTAGTTCACGTGAAAAGCTCAACGAGGAGCTGGGAGGCGGCTACGCCCTCTATGATGATTATTTCAAGGCTCTCGAGGAGACCAGGCCCGATGCTGTTTCCATCTCCACTTATCCGGATACCCACGCACCTTACGCGGTGGCCGCCCTCGAGGCGGGCTGTGATGTGTTCATTGAGAAGCCCCTTGCCGAAACCGTGCTGGAGGCGGAGAAGATTGTAACAGCCGCCAAGGCGCATAACCGCAAGCTCGTCATCGGCTACATCCTGCGCCACCACCCGAGCTGGCAGAAGTTCATTGAGATGTCCCATGAGCTCGGCAAGCCGCTGGTCATGCGGATGAACCTCAACCAGCAATCCTCCGGGAGCGCGTGGGAGACGCATAAAAACCTCATGGCGTCCATCTCGCCGATTGTGGATTGTGGGGTGCACTACGTGGACGTCATGTGCCAGATGACTCGCTCAAAACCTGTGCGTGTCTCGGGTTTGGGAGCTCGACTTTCTGATGAGCTGCCGGAAGGCAAGATCAACTACGGGCACTTGCAGGTTACTTTTGAAGACGGTTCCGTGGGCTGGTATGAGGCAGGCTGGGGGCCGATGATGAGCGAGACCGCGTTCTTTGTGAAAGATGTCGTTGGCCCCAGGGGTTGTGTCACCATTGAGGCCAGGGAGGCAGCAGGGGAAGGAGCTTCGGCCGATGTCGACGCCCATACCAAGACCAATACCTTGCGTCGGCACTACTCCGATCTGAATGCAGAGGGCAAATTCGCCAAAGAGGATGACTGGACAGAGACCGGAGATGAGCCGGATCACGATGAGCTATGCAAACGTGAGCAGCTTTTCTTTCTGGATGCTATCCTCAACGATGTGGACCTGAGTGACCACATGAACGATGCTATTAACTCGATGAAGATTGTTGCCGCGGCTGACGAGTCATTCCGCACGGGCAAAATGATCACCCTATAGGCTGGATAGCGGGAAGGATTTTGTCGTTGTTGTGGCCGCCCGTTGCTTTAGAATCATTAAGCAATGGATGATGATGTGGCAGCATTCCTGGAATTCATGAGAGTGGAGCGCAGTGCCTCAGGGCGGACGCTGCGCAATTACAGCCACGCGCTTGAAGCTTACCGAATATGGCGTGGTGACGCATTCAGCTCATGGCGTGACTGTTCGGCAGATGATTTCCGCATGTATCTCTTTGAGCTGATGAAGCAGGAGATGGCTCGTTCCACCATCCGCCTCCGCTTTGCCGCACTCAGGTCGTTTTACAAGTTTCTCGTGCATCGACGCGGCATGGGGGCAAGCCCCCTCAATGACGTGCAACTGCCAAAGACCGAGAAGAAATTGCCCATTGTTCTCACCCTTGCACAAATGGAGCAACTGCTCGAGATGCCCACAAAGATCGATCTCGATTCCCGCGCGATGCCCTGGCAGGCATCGAGGGATATCGCCATCATGGAGCTCTTTTACTCGAGCGGGCTGCGTGTGTCGGAGCTGGTGGCACTCGATGTCAGGGATGCGGATTTTCTCACCGAAACCCTGCGTGTGATGGGCAAGGGCAACAAGGAGAGGCTGGTGCCCATCGGCTCCCAGGCCATGCAGGCCATCCAGAAATACCGCAGCGAGGCCAAGGTCCATGACGGCCCCTTGTTCATCAACAAGAACAAGGACGCCGCCAAACGCCGGCTGTCTGCAAGGTCTGTGCAGATGCTGCTCAAGAAATACCTAGCCGCCTCGGATATCGGTTTTGCGGTGACCCCGCATAAATTGCGCCACACCTTTGCCACGCATATGCTTGACCACGGCGCGGACTTACGCAGTGTGCAGACATTACTGGGGCATGCATCGCTCTCGACGACTCAAATTTATACCCATGTCACCAAGGAGCGCATGCGTGAGGCCTATGATGCTGCTCATCCCAGAGCGGGAGAGTCGGACGACTAGATTCCTCTCGGCACCTTGTTTGCAGTGAGGATTCTAACAGGTCCCAAAGATACGGTCCCCAGCGTCACCAAGGCCTGGAAGGATATAACCCTTTTCATTGAGGCGGTTATCCAGTGCGGGAAAATAGACCGGCACATCCGGGTGCTCCGAGTTCATCGCCTGAAGGCCCTCGGGAGCGGCAACAAGACAGGTCAGGGAGAGGTGCCTGGCTCCCTGCTTTTTGAGCTCGGTGATGGCCGCGCAGGCTGATCCCCCGGTCGCGAGCATGGGGTCAAGAACGAGCACATCGGCATCCGGTAAATGCGTCGGTGCTTTGAAGTAATAACAGTCCGGCTGCAGGGAATGCTCATCCCGGACCAGACCAATGTGGGCGACACTGGCATCCGGCAGTGAGCTCATGAAGCCATCCAGCATGCCCAGCCCTGCCCGCAGGATGGGCACCAAGACGATTTCCCGTTCGAGTATTCTGCCCGTGGTGATTTCCAAAGGTGTCTCCACTTCAACCGGTCGGGTTGTGAGACAGGCTGTCACTGTGGGCACCATGAATTGCGAGATCTCCCTGACGAGGCGCCGGAAGTCTGCTGTAGGGCAATCCCGCGAGCGAAGTCTTGCGAGACGATCATCAATAACCGGGTGTTGAATATGGTGATTCAAGATAGGATAAGCATGCGGCTGGCGGGAAGATGGAACAAGGGTAAAATGATTGCCAAAGAGTAAGATTGCAAAAGCGTGTCCGTATTATTAGAATGTGTAGACTGCAGCATGCGGCCCACCATCCATACAACCAAATTTACAATCAAATCATGATGAACTATTTCTGCATTGGCGCACTGGCATGCACCTTTACTCTTTTGAGCACGATGACTCACGGAGGCGAATCCAGCAAGCAGGTCACCACACACCCTGACCATCTTGTTTTTCATCCTCAGGGAGAGGTCCATGACAAACACATCGTTCTTATTGCCGGGGACGAGGAATACCGCTCGGAGGAGGCGATGCCGATGATGGCGGAAATACTCGCTCGGCATGGGTTCAAGTGCACGGTTCTCTTCTCCATGTCGGGTGATGGCAAAACCGTGGACCCCAATGCCCGCCAGTCCCTGAGCCATCCGGAGGCACTCGGCAGTGCGGATATGGTGTTTCTCAACATCCGCTTCCGTGACTGGCCGGATCAGGTCATGGATCAATTCCAGGCGGCACTGGAGCGCGGTGTCGCTGTGATGGCTCTGCGCACAACCACGCATGCTTTTAATATTCCTGGCACGCGTAAATACGCGCACTTTAGCTTCAATGCCAAGCAGGAGAGCTGGAAGGGAGGCTTTGGCCGGCAAGTACTGGGTGAAACGTGGGTGAACCACCACGGCCATCACGCCTTCGAGGGGTGCCGGGCACGTGCTGAGTCCGGTATGGAGGATCACCCGGTTCTCAAAGGTGTTGGTGAGATCTTTGTCACCTCTGATGTCTATGGCGCCAATCCCAAGGCCCCCTCGACCATCCTTGTGCGTGGCTATGTGACCGAGACGCTCGACCCACAATCAAAGGAAATTGCAGGCAAAAACAACCCGGCCCAGCCGGTCATCTGGACCCGTGAGTTCACATGGCCCAATGGCAAGACCAATAAGGTCCTGACCTCAACCATGGGGGCAGGAATTGACCTTGCGGATGAGAACCTGCGCCTGCTGCTGGTCAATGCTGCACATCAGCGCCTTGGACTGCCCGTGCCGGAAAAGGCTGATGCAAGCTTGCCGGATGGCTACAACCCCAGCTTTTATGGCGTGAACAAATTCCGCAAAGGCTTCACACCCGCAGATTTCATCTGTGGGGGCAAAGTGCACCAGGAGCCAGCGCTGCCCATTCCCCAGAGAGGCAAAGAGGGCAAAAAAGGCAAAAAGTAGGCCCTTATTTTTTCGCACTGGCGGGCACATCGACAGCGTCGAGCTTGGCAAGCTGGTCAGTGATCCACTTGGCGGTGCTTTTGCCCTTGGGAACAAGGCCGGCCAGATGCCTGAGGGCATTGCTGGTGGCTGCGTCCTCACTGGAGTCATCTTTATAGGTCTTGGTGAACTCGATATCGGAGGGCAGGAGCACCTCGTTGTTAGCCAGCGCGCAGGCGCGGGCGATGGTGTTTTCAAGCTCCCTGACATTGCCGGGCCAGCGATGTCCCTTTAGGTGATCCATGGCCTCGGCACTGAGCTTGAGAGGAGACATCTTGTTGCGCTTGAGAGTGAGTTGCAGGAAGTGCTCCGCCAAGAGGGGGATATCATCGGCCCTGGCCCTGAGGGGAGGTAGGTGAATTTCCACCACGTTGAGACGATAGAAAAGATCCTCGCGGAAATGACCCTTGGATACCTCTTCGGCGAGATTCTTGTTGGTCGCGGCAACGATGCGGACGTCGGACTTTTGCATCTCATTGCTCCCCACTCGCGTGAATGTGCCGTCCTGTAGGACCCTCAGCAGCTTGACTTGCACGGGCGCCGGCATGTCGCCAATTTCATCAAGAAACAGCGTGCCCCCATCACATTGTTCAAAGAGGCCAGCGCGCCGATTGATCGCACCGGTGAAAGCCCCCTTTTCATGACCAAAGAGCTCGCTCTCAAGAAGGTTCTCGGGAATCGCGCCACAGTTAATGGCAATGAACTCGTTTTTAGCCCGTGGCGAGTACTCGTGTATGGCATTGGCAACCAGTTCCTTGCCAGTCCCGCTCTCACCGGATACCAGTACGGGAGCATCGGTGCGGGCAACGCGGCCAACAATTTTGAACACGTCCTGAAGTGCCCGGGAGTTGCCAATGATTTTGACTTTGCCTGTCTGGTTTGCGCTCAGGGCCTGTGGCTCGACGGCACTGCGCCGTTGCTCAAGTGCACGCAGCGCACTTTCAACCACGGGGCGCAGCTCGAAGGTCAGCGATTCTTTTTTGAGAATGTCCTGAGCCCCTTGCTGGGTTGCCTCAATCACCTGTGCCGTGGTCGGAAAGCCATCCGTGAGAATGACGAGAATACCCGGGTGGGCTGCACGAATACGGCGGAGCAAAACGAGTCCGTCAAAGGGCTGAATGCCAATGTCGGCAATGATCAGGTCCACATCTGTGGTGACGCAGACTTTGGCGGCTTTTTCCGCGTGGTCACAGCGTAGGATCCGCAGCCCATCAGCGCTAAGATGCTTGGTTGCCCATTCCAGATAATCGATATCGGAATCAACTAATAGAATGGTATGCTCTGTAGAAGTCTCTGACACAAATAAGGGGTGTGGATATTAGACGGTACCAAACCTGCGGTGACGGCGGGCGTATTCTTCAATGGCCTCCCTCAGGTCAGCTTCGCGGAAGTCGGGCCAATTCTTCTGGCTGATGACCATTTCCGAGTAGGAAATTTGCCAGAGAAGGAAATTGGAGATGCGCAGCTCGCCCGATGTTCTGATGAGCAAGTCGGGGTCAGGAAACCGGGCTGTGTAAAGGTGACGGGCAAAAAGTTCATTGTCGATATCAGCGGGGTCGATTTCACCTGCTTTGACCTGGATGGCAATGTTGCGTGCGGCATCGGTGATTTCCTCTCGTGAACCGTAGGAAAGGGCAAGGATGAGATTCAAACCGGTATTGTCTCGCGTGTCGGCGATAGCCTTGTCGATCTGCCTGCGGCATTTTTCCGGGAGCATGGAGTGCTTGCCAATGCTGTGAAAGCGAACATTTTGCTTCAGCATTTCAGGAAGTTTGTCCCGGAGGAACTTTTCGAGCAAATTCATCAGAGCCTCAACCTCTTTTTTTGGGCGGTTCCAGTTCTCTGATGAAAAGGCATAGAGGGTGAGATACTCAACACCCAGTTGACGACACGTCTCCACTGCCGATTTTACGGAAGCAGCCCCGGCGCGGTGACCCTCCGCCCGGGGTAAGCCCCGTGCGTTGGCCCAACGCCCGTTGCCATCCATGATGATGGCAATGTGGCGCGGTATGTCGTTTGCGTGCTCCATGATGATCGTTTCAGGGTGGGCGTATCTTGCTACCACTTTCCTCAAGGTGCAAGTCCAGAGCCATGCCCCGATAAGATAAAGCGGGGAAGCTGAAACGTATGGGGGACTTATTTCTAGGTAAAAATCCTACGTGGTCCGGCGGGTTTAATCATGGCGGCGATGACCAGCCCGGCAAGGGTCCAGCAGATAAAGGGATCCAGAAGAGCGACTATAACACGTGAGCCGGGCAGCTCAAACCAGTTCCAAAACGGCAGGGTTGAACTCACAGCGGCGAAGAGGCCCATCACCATGCCCACAGCGGCACGTGAAAGAAAGCGGAACGCTCTTATTCTGTAGACGGTGAGAGCAAGGATCAGGGCGCACAGGCATTGGATAAGATAAGATCTTATCAAGTGCTTCGTGAGTGACCAAGGCTGCTCAAGTGGTCCTGGCCGAATTACCGCATAAACCAGGGGGCCTCTGGTGAGGGCCTCTGCATCGAGTCCTTTTTCGCCTCGTTTCGGCAGCATGTAGACCCCATGTGTAGGGCTGTTCTGAACAAGGCTTTCTGCAATTTCATCATTATTGTAGAAGCTGTGCATGCGGTGCCACGGTAAGAGTTCCCAGGAGATAAAACTCCATAGGAATGCAACTGCGCCGCCCAGGCAGGTCGCCATCAATATTTTCTTCGTCATGGATACTGGAAAATAAAGTTTGGAATAGTTTAGCATTTTTTGCGCGCCTGTCAGTTCCGAAATGATCATCTTTATCAGAAGGCCATGTGCCACGCCATTGGGAGAAGAACGCCGGGCGTGATTACGGTTGCGAGGAGCCGCCTGCCCGGGTTATCACACGGCATGCTTCATGTGGTTCTGGCAAATCCCGAAATCCCGCACAACACGGGAGCGGCGGGGCGGCTGTGTCTGGCAACCGGAGCCAGGCTGCATTTGATTGGCCCGCTGGGCTTTTCCCTGGAGGAAAGGCAAGTGAAGCGGGCGGGGCTGGACTACTGGAAGGACGTGGACCTCCAGCTTTGGGAGAGCTGGGAAGCCTTTGCCAACTCGGTGGCTACCGGCGCAAAGCTCTACATGCTGACGACCAAAACCGACAGGCCATATTGGGATATCAGCTTCGAGGATGGCGACTATCTCGTATTTGGTCCGGAAACCAGGGGGCTTCCCGAGAGTCTGTTAGAAGAGCATGCGGATCACTGCCTCACCATTCCTATGCGCGAGGGTTCGACCCGCAGCCTGAATCTGGCAACCTCTGTCGGCATTGTCCTCTACGAGGCAGTCAGACAGATTGGGATACAGTGAGAACCGGCTAGTCACCGGCTCCACCGACTTTCTCAAATACGGGCTTCTGGGATTTCTCGTTATCTGTGAAGAATGAGCCAACGTCCTTGCTGGTGATGAAGAGAAACAGGCCCATGATCATCAGCACAAAGGCAGTCTGCACGAACTCCAGTACGCGTGGCTGTATCGGACGGCGTGCAATGATTTCCAGAATGGACAGGGTGATATGTCCTCCATCCAGCACAGGGAAGGGGAGCATGTTGAGAATGGCGAGGTTGATGTTAAAGAGCACGGTGAAACTCAGTGCCATTTTCCAGCCGTCCGGCGAAGTCAGCATTTGGTAGTAACCCTTGCCAATGCCAATCGGTCCTGCCAAGTGCTGCACACCGACGTCAGACTGGCTGGAGATCACCTTGGTAATGGTGGTGTACATGATCCCGACGCTGTGCTTGATTTGTTCCCAGGGTGTCGGCTTGGTAATGGTGGATACAATGAGCTCGGGGTCGGGCCCGGGGATAATGCCAAAGCTGGGTTCGCTGCTGCTTGGGCTGACAGGCTTGCGTGCGCTGAGCGTGAACTTGAGCTCCTTGCCAGCACGCAAGACGAGCACCTCTGCTGGAGCGGCAGAGAGCTCGGCATCGACAATGTGTTGGTAGGAATAGGCTTTCTTGCCGTTCACTGTCAGGATCTCGTCTCCCTCCTGAAGCCCGGCTTCATGTGCGGGGCTGTTCTCAATCACCTCGCCTACCAGGGTGCGGTAGCCCATCATGATGCCTACCTGGCGCATGGCCCTGCGGTCATACCAGGCGGTTTCGGGAATGTGGTAGCCTGATTTTACGATGATGGGTTCTGATAGGCCCTCGCGCCGCACGGTGAATTCAATCGTTTGCCCCTCACTGAGCATGATGTTCTCGCTAATGCCCGTGTCGGTGTCACCCCTCCACCTGTCCACCTCGATGCCGTTGACCGCGAGAATCTTGTCGCCCTCCTGAAAAGCGGGCTGGGCATTTGCCGCAGGTTTGTCAGGCAGAACGTAGCCTACCGTGACACTATTCATCTTGTAGCTTGGCTTGCCTATACCCCAGACCGCAAAGGCGGTCACCACCGCAAGCAGGAAAGAGAACAAGGGTCCGGCAAAGGCCACGATGATCTTGTCGAGAGGTTTGGCCGGGGGCAGTGGTTTGTCGGTGGTGTTCTCGCCCTCGATTCTCTCCATGCTCGCCATCTGGGGAAGAGCGACAAAACCGCCGAAGGGAATCCAGCCCAGCCCGTATTGCACACCATTGTAGGTCTTTTTCCAGATGGGCTTGCCGAACCAGATTTGAAAGCGTTCCACCTCAAGACCGCGCCAGCGGGCGGCAAGGAAGTGGCCAAGCTCGTGAACAAAGATGATGATGTTAAAGATAACAATAACAACAAAGATGACGAAAAGGGGCATCAAGAAGGACATGTCTAAATCAGGTATGGGCAAATGGTGAATGTGAGAGAGGCGGACAATGTAATGTATTTAACGCTTCTGGCAAGTGTGGGATAGGGGCGTGCATGTGACATGGGGATTCACTGAGAAAATGCGTTGTATTCAGGATGAGGAATACCTATAAATAGACTGCACTTTTTTACACGGTGCAACCCAACCCAACCCAAATACTATGTTACAAGAATTCAAGAAATTCGCCTTCAAGGGCAACCTCGTCGATATGGCCGTGGGATTTATCCTCGGTGGAGCATTCGCCAGTGTGGTCAAAACACTGGTGGCCAAAGTCATCATGCCTCCTCTCGGGCTACTGCTCGGCAATGTGGACTTCAGCAACCTGAAGATTGTTCTCAAGGAAGGTGCTGCAGAAGTGAAGGAAGGGGATACGGTCGTGACCCCCGCGGTGGAAGAAGTGGCCATTCTCTATGGCGAGTTTCTTAATGATTTCATCTCCTTTGTCCTGCTTGCCTTTGTGGTCTTCATCGTGGTGAAGAAATTCATCGCGGCCTTTGAGAAGAAGGAAGCGGAGGAGCCACCAGCCCCACCCAAGCAGGAAGTGCTGCTCGAAGAGATCCGGGATGCCCTGAAGAAGTAGGGCCTTGCTCTCATTCGAACCTTTTGCAACGCGGCTTGTCTGGTGGCAGGTCGCCTTGTTTTGGGATACGACCAATGGAGCTGCCCTAGAGGTCCAGCAGCTCGTTCATCAGACGCGCGGTGTGCTCGTGCCCGCCGTCATTGCCCTCGCGGGTGGCCCAGCCGGAGAAGCCGATTTCCTTGAGTGCCTTGCGCACTTCAGGCCAGTCGACGTCACCTTCCCCCAGTTTACAGAAACCGGCCTTCACCCCCCAGTCCTTGACATCAAGCTTGACGATGCGCTTGCCGAGTTGGCGGATCCACTCATGGGCCGGGGAGAATTTTTGCACATTGCCGATGTCAAAGTAGACCCCGACCCAAGGGCTGTTGATCTCGTCAATGTAGCGGCAGAGTAACTCCGGGGTCTCGCAGAATCCGTTCCAGACGTTTTCGATGAGGATCTGTATACCAAGCTTACTGGCCAGGGGAATGGTCTTGCGAATTTCCGCAATGGAACGTTGCCAGACGTGGTCGTGGGTTTCATCCGGGCCTGTGACCTTGCCGGGAACGAGTAGCACGGAGGACCCACCAAACTCCCTGGCATCTATGATTGCCTGGGCAAGCGCCCTTTGGCCCGCGGCACGCACGGCTGCATCCGGGGAGGAGAGCCGTTGCTGCCAGTGCACCATGTCCACCACCCCGTGCACGGGCATGCCGGAGGTGCGGATCATGTCCATGTAGGCAGCTTTGTCTGCAATGCCCGGGCTGACTCCCTCGACACCGTCAAAACCAAGCTGCTTGAGTCTTGTGAGTTGCTGTGCCGTGAGCTGGTCATTGGTTTTCACCGCTTTGTAGATAACACCGCGATTACTGCCAGTCGGTGGGGTCGCGGGGTTTTCTCCGGCGATGGATTTGCTGATGCCCGTGAGGGCTGTGCCGAGGGCCGTGCTTGCAAAGACCGTGGAGCCTGATTGCTTGAGGAAGGTGCGTTTGTTCATGGGATAGCAAGTGTCGAAGATAAGTGTGATCAGTAAACACCGGTGGCCGGTGCTTGACCAGATCAAGTATCATACGCGGGCCAAGCCCTGCGCGCTTTCATGCAAACTAAAATCCGCTTACGGATTCCACCACGCGTTGAGCTTGCGGCTTAGCTCGGCGACTTTCTCCGGGTGGTCCTTGGCGATGTTGTTGCGCTCCATCGGGTCCTCGGCAAGATGGAACAGCTGAACTTTGTCT
>CAYXEC010000044.1:0-16680 GCA_964463855.1 uncultured Verrucomicrobiales bacterium
GGCAGCGCCAGAAATCTGGGTGCGAAAGAGGCAAAAGGGGATTACCTGTGTTTTCTAGACAGTGATGACTGGTTTGAGCGCCGCAAACTGGAAAAACAATCCGCTTACATGGGCGAGCATCAGGTTGACATTTCATTTACCGAGGTTGAGGGTGTCCGACTGGGGGGGTGTCGGGAAAATTTTTCCGGAGCTTCTGCTTTTGACCCAGTGGGTGGAAGGCAGCTGTTGCCGGATCTGATTTCAAGTTGTCGTTTCACTTTGAGTAGTGTGATGATGACCAGGTCCTGCTTTGATGAATTGGGCGGTTTCTCCGCTGCGAGTCATTTCCGGGGAACAGAGGATTATGAGCTCTGGGTAAGAGCGGCAGTGGCTGACAAGACCTTTGCGATTATTGCAGGGCCGCTGACATATTACGCTATCCGACAAGGCTCGGAGGTGAGGGATCTAACCAGGAGTTATGACGGAGCATTACGGGCCATAGGGATGTTGAAAAATGATGCTGACCCATATGTGCGGAAAGTGGCCTGCGAGCGCAGCGTCTCGCTTGCAGGAAGATTGATACTGAGGGCCGTTGCTGCAAGCCGTATCGATGTTGCCCGCTACTGGGCAGGGGAAGAACCCCGTGCATTGCTGGGTATTTCGAGAATCGTCATGATGGGAGACGGTCGTTTGTTTGCCTGGTTGTTGAATATTCTCTACGCAATAAAGAGACGAATAAGATAACCTTCTCCTTATCATTGTTTGAGGGTGTTTGGCATTGGCTGCTAATTGCATGTCGCTTGAAATTCATGCCGGCAGATCGTACCCCTTCGCGTCATTGTTCCGAAAGCTGCCAATACGAAGGCCTCCATATCTGGGGCCAACCCAAGCTGCTTCGACTGTTCCCAATATCCATCGTGGAACGCATTATTTTTTTCAAGTTGTCGAGGCCGACACGCAACATATTCATTGGATAAATGATAGATTCCATGTATTTTCGCAACGTTCTCCTTGCGTTGTAATGACTCTCTCCAAAAGCCCACTGACCATAGTCCATGTGATGCGGAACTATGACGACAAGCGTGGTGGTATCTACAACGTGGTGGACAACCTGCTTAAACATTCAGCCTCTGATATCAGGCAATACGTTCTTACCAATCAAACTTCTGCAAGTGCCGGAAAGCCCTCTGTTTTGCATGCGCCTGAGCAACTTGAGTCGATCAATCCTGACGTGATTCATTTTCATGGCATGAGTGGTTTTCATGGGAAGGTTCTGCGTTATCTCAAAACTCACCATGCATCTGCCCGCCTCATACACAGTCCCCATGGTTATTGGCATCCCTATGTTCAGAAAGAGAGACCACTCTACAAGCGTTGGTTGAGCCCTATTCTCTATGAGCACATTTTGTTTGAACTATGTTCCCGCTATTTCGTGCTCACACCTCAGGAGATTAGGAATCTCAAGGAGAAAGGAGCCGAGGGGCAATTTGAAATTGTTCAAAACGGCTTGGACCAGGATCTGTTGGAGTTAAGCAAACAAACTTACTCCAAATCTTTGAAATGCTTTCCCAAAAAAGAGAACACCCTGCTTTTTATTGGTGAGGTTTCTCCCAGGAAAGGTGTTCTCGAGCTTGTTTCAACGTTTCAGCAAAAGGCGCCGGAAAATTGGCGGCTCGATATTTATGGGCCTACACCAGCACGCTACGAAAATCATTTGAGCATCATTAAAAACCTCATAAAAAATGATGCCCGCATTCGTCTGCGTCCACCCGTTCATGGCCGGGAAAAATACGAGGCCATGCTCAACGCCAAGTTGTTTTGTCTGCCTTCCGTGGCAGAGGGCATGGCTTTGGGGCCGCTGGAGGCTGCCACCATGGGATGTAAGCTGCTGGTGAGTCATGCATGCGGCTACGAGGGATTGGAAAAAGGTGATGTTTTTTACACGTACGACGAAAACAGCAAGGCAGCTCTGGAGGGCTTGTTGACAAGTATGCTCAATAAGCCGGAGTCCTTTTTTGAGCCTGATTTAAATACGATCGAGCGACTGCAATCCACGCTGGAATGGCAGACCATTATCCAAAACTATATTGCCCTCTATGAGGGCTCATTGTCCTGAGCCGGTGTGAGTGCAAATGGGTAATGACAATCACAGATGCGAGAATGAGCGAGCCCTTTGAGCTGCTCCGTGGTTGGAGCAGTCTAAAAGCTGCCGCTGTCCGCGGTCTCAGTATTATTTGCAGGTTGATAGAGATAACCTGCCGCACTCACGCCCCTTACAGTGAATGTGTAACTCAACGGAAGCCTTTCCTTGGCGGAGGTGCCCAGTGTGGCATCACCACTTGCATCAGTGAGCGCACTGACTGATTCGCTGAAAATGCCACTGAAATCACCCTGGACGCTCGCTCCTGAGATGGGCTGGCCAGTCACGCTGTCAACGACTTTTACAACTACCACGCCACTGTAGCTTTTGCCCTTGCGTTGCACACCAAGCTCAATTGCAGACACATGCATTTCAGGGGTGAGACCACTGGTGGTGAATGACCAGACCGGACCCTGGGTAGTGCCCGCACTATTAACCTCGTCGATGGCCCAGTAATAGGTAGTATTGGCCGTCAGTTTACCGGGTGTATAGATGCTGGTCGTCTGATTGCCCTGAAGCTCTGCTGCTCCAGGTGTAGGATTGATTCCGAAATATACATTGTGTGAGGCTGCCAGCAGGGCAGGTGTCCAGCTCAGCACTGTATTGCTCATAGGCACGCCAATGGCGCCATCGGCTGGACTAGGCTCAGTCGCTGCCGCGGGGGGGTCGCTAGCGCTCTCGGAGACAATAAGCAGGTTGTCGATATAGAGCTGATCCAGCACGCCATTGCCCTGGGTGCGATCCGTATCCACGACGCGCACGTATACCATGCCACTGAGGTCGCCTGGTAAAATGTAAAAGTCCGCGGTGTCGTCATCCGCGGTCTTGGTGACAGTGAGCATGTTGGTGTAGTTGAGGTCATCAACGGAATACGAGAAGAGGAAGTCATCGCCCTCACTGTTCGCCGTGTGGTGTGCCTCGACGAAGAACGTGACCAATTCCCCGCCTGTAACATTAAAAATCCACTTGTGTTCGAGCTGAGACCGGCGCCGGTTACGACGTCCGCCGCTTTCCGCCTCTGTGAGCACCTGATAGACATCATCACTTTCGTGGGTGTCGTTGAACGTTCCAGCGGAGACCGTTCCAAGCAGAGTGGTCTCTGAACTCGCCACATCACCAAGCGGAGGGTTGATTTCGAAATAGGCTGTGATGTTAATGTCTGATGTAGCGTTGGTGTCAATACGCGGATTGGCCGTGCTGCCGTCGGACCAATTGACAAAATGATAGCCGGTGTCCGGGACAGCTGTCACTGCGGAACCATCCTCCCCGTAACGGACCGCTTGCGGGTTGCTGCCACTGATGGATCCATTGGGTCCTGCGGAGTAGCTCAGGGTGAATGTCTCAGGTGCTTCCTGATAATCGGAGCTCGCCACTAATGAACCACTGTGGACATTGATGAACCATGCGGTGGCATAGTCAGCTATGGGTGCTGTGACAGTGTAGCTGCCAGCGCCGTTGGATACAAGGTTGGCAGGGGTCTCAGTCCATGTCCTGCTACCGGTGAAGCCGCTGTCGAGAGTCACGATAACGGAGGCCTGGTCAAGGGCCTTGGTCGCTGAGAAATCAACGGTTGCCAGCCCGCCGTTGAGACTGGCACTCTGCTGCAGACACCAGGGTGTCCCGTCATGGATAATACTGTCTGCAAAGGCATAGCTCTCAGGACGGTTCCACGCCGCACCGTGGCCGTGGCCCATGCCGGGAATTAGCGAAACCATGCGTGGTCCTGGAGCTGCCCGGTAACAGTCCGCCTGACTGTCGAGCGGGAAATGAGCGTCCTCGGGCCAGGAAAGCCAGAGCACTGGCTGAGTCACATTCCCGATGCGGACCATCGGATCCCAGACGTTCTTGTAAAGGTCGTTGTTGCCCAGGGTATCACCCCACCAGTTCCCGGCATCTGCCATGCTGCCACAGCCGTAAACCGGAACTCCAAAGGCAAAGCGGGAGTCAATGCCAATTGCCGTGCATGTAATGACACCTCCCCAGGAAATCCCCATCAAGCCGACCTCTTCACCGGCGACCTCCGGAAGGGAACGCAGCAACGAGTTGGCCAGCACGGTGTCAGCTACGGCGTGATACATCCACTGGTCGCTGATCGGGGTGACATTGGAATCTCCGTAAACGCCTACCCTTGCAGGTCCCGGCATGGCATGCTTAAGCCAGTTGCCCACTGCCAGCCCGGCATCTTTTTGTGCCTGGGTGGCGGCGATGTCTGTCTGGCCCTCAACGGCAATGCTAATGGCCGCGTAGCCACGATCTGTCCAGAGTTGAACCCATTGACTGTAAGCGGTGCCGCCACCGCCATGTACGAGCACAACGCCGGGAGCCTGATTAGCGGCACTCGCGCCTGCTGGCAGGCCAATGTAAGCATACACGCGGGTGGGGGAGCCCTGGTAATCCTCGCCCTCGAAGTAAATGGCTTTCAACTCACCGGGACTGACAGTAGCCGCGTTTGATGAGCTGTCATCGACATACATCAGAGGTGGATTCGTGAGCTTGCCCAGTGCTGCGACACTTGCCAGTGGATCGGCAACAACCGTGATTTGAAGGGTGGCGGTATCACTGTTGCCGCCATCGCTGACTTGAATGGTGAAGGTATTGAGACCCTCATCAGCGGGGCCCGGGGTGCCGGTCAGTGTGCCGTCGGCTGCCACATCCAGCCAAGCCGGTCCGCTCAGCTTGGAAAAGGTGAGCGTATCAGACTCCGGATCAGATGCGTCGTCGGCCAGCGAGCTTTGGTAGGGACTGCTTGCACTGCCATCGATTTCAGTGATCGGATCAGCCGCAAATGCAGGCGGGTCGTTGGGGATGACGATGTCGGCATCAACAATGCGCACACGCCATGGCGCATTCAGATCCAGAGACGGGCGCGGAATGCTGAAGATGTAATCCATGGATCCGTCCGGGTTGAGCACACCCTGGTAATAGGCGTTGCCGGCGAGGTCGACGCCTTCAAGATCTGTCCAGTTGCCATCATCCCACCGCTGCACCTTGAGCTCCTGACCCGCTGCTGCATCCTGAATGATCACAGGCAGGTGGCCAATACCACCGCCGTTGATGGTGAAATCAGTGAGAACGCTATCGTTGCTTTGCGGTTGGATTTCAAGGGGGTAACTGCGAAGCAGGGTGCCCGACCCCATGAAAACATCGAGCTGCACGTTGTGCAGCCATTCATCGCGCACAGGTTCCCAGGTGGCATCACCGTAAGCCGTCAGGCGGTTGATGAGCTCGTTGTCGCCACCCCAGTAGTTGTCCCGGTGCTGTGGCGGCATGACAAATGCCAGCTCGCCAGTGACAACATCACCGGCATTGTAGGAATCCCTGACCGTAGGGCCGGCCAGATCAAACAACATGGTACTCGAGCCCCAAGTCCTGCCGTAGGTGTGCAGATAGCTGGGCAAGGGTGAGCCATTGAGTGTTGAGGAAAGGGACATGAGGCCGCGCAAGGCTTTGGCGTCTTTGCCGCCGCCTGAGGTGTCGTCAATGCTCAGCCATTTACCGCCAAAGGGGATGGGTGCGCCCTTGTAAGTGTTACCCCCAGCATCGATAGCACGACTTTCGGTCAAGCCTGTCTCATCACCGAGGTAATAATTGCCATAGCTGGGAACCATGTAATAGTCCGCAGCCATTTGGTGAAAGACCAGGCGCTGTGGTGATACCACGTCGCCAAGAAACTCGTAGCGATACTGACTGAAGCGCCGGTGGTAATCATGTGTGGATACTGATTTCGCTGTGTAGGTAAAGCGGATGCGTTCGTCGTCGGTGACACCGCCATAGATGACTTCGGTGAGGTTGGGCCCGGTGCGGTGGAAACAAGTCTTGAGGCGTTTGCCCCAGCGGTAGGTGTTAGCACTGTCCCGGTAGATCAGAAAATCAGCCCCGCCGCAGTTTTCCGTCCAGCCGTAGGTTGGCCCGTTGGCGGAGTAGGAGTCGGTGAAACTCGGGCGGATATCGCCCATGAATGAGCCGGCAATGTGATGCGCAGGATCAAAGGTGATGGACTCGCCCCAGGCGCCAAGCGCGCTTTCCTCCCATTTCCAGTTGCCACCCCAACCGATGAGTGAGAGTTGGGCGTGAGACACGGCTCCGGCACTTCCCCAGTAACCATAAACCACACGCAGCTTGAAGCGGCGGCTTTCGCCCGGCTCCAGAGTCAGCATGGTGGAACCACGCAGCCATGAACCCTGGTGGGGGCTTGGATTGTTCGCATCGCGGTGCCAGTTCTTCGAGATCTGGACCGGAACACCCAGTGGCCTGCCGTCAGTCTCGTCAGCAAGGAGCATCACGGTTCCGGTGATCTTTCGGGGAGTCGGCTGATCAAAAACAAGGGGGATGTTTGCCTTGGATGCTGTCGGGTTGGTGACCTCAACCAGGTATTCATCAATGCGCTCGATATCGGCGGGATAGGAGACAGGGTCAGCAGGAACATCGATATGAAAGGCGTGGGTGTCTGCATCAAAACTGACCGCAAGCGGTGAGCTGTTTTGGAGATTGGTGGCTGTTGTGATGTACTGGGAAGGGTTGAGTGAGCCCAGTTTAAGGTCCTCCTGTGGTTTGAGGCTCAGGCGCACCTGATTGGCCATAGTGTCGGCAAGATGGCTCGTGCCGCTGGGTGAGATGACCCTGATGGTTGTGCGCGTGATCGGATTGGTGGTTTCTTCAGAAAAATCCAGCAGCAAGGTAACCCGGTCCGGCCACGCGGTGATCTCAAGACGGCAGTTCGGATCGCTTATCAGTGTGTCGCCGTTAGCTGCCTTGAATACGAGGCCGAGGTGATCGATGCGTTGCACGTATTGGCCGTTCTCGATGAGCCGCACGTTGTTAAAACCATTGCCTGCCACCACGGCACTCACACAGTCATAGGCAATGCCATTTTGATAGACACGCAACAACAGGTTCTGGGCGGGAGTGAATGTGGTTACGTCCTCCTCGAGTGCTGCACGGTAGTTCGAACCGGCCAAGCCATCGTATCCTTTCAAGCGGATGTCATTACAATCAAACAGCAAACTGAAGTAGCCCGTCTGAAAGACCAGGTCCGGGTTGGCCCGGGCGGCGGAGTTGGCTTCGCTTTGCGGGCGGCGGGTGTTGAAGGTTGTTGGATAGCCGTTTTCGAAATAGAGGTAGCCGTAATTCCTCACTTGAGAGGGCTCGGGTGAGGGAGGTGGCGGAGGCGGTGCCACGGGCTCGTAGCGCAGTTCCAGATTGTCAATACCAGTAGTGCCCGGGCTGGTCCCGACGTTGCGGGTGAAAGCAAGACTCAGGTAGCCAAAGTCACTCAGCTTGGTGACACCGGCAATGCCAAGATCGGCAAGCGGAATGGTGATTGAGAAGCTGCCACTGCCGGACAATGTAGCGAGTGCGTTGGCAGGGGATCCTCCGGCTGGGTTGGAGCCGTCTTTGAGGTTGTAGGTGTCGACGTTGCCAGCCCCGTCCACGTCTTCGGCATCGTTGTAGTAGTGGCCATTGCTGGCTTGGAAATTGCCAATGTTATCATTGTCGCCGGACAGCACACCCCTAAAGCCCCACAAGTGCACATAGAGGGTGTCGTTGCCCGTGTTGGTATAGTCGAAGGACAGGATGAGGTCGGTTCCATCTCCAGTCACCGAGATGACCTGAGCGACTCCGCCTTCTCCGCTGCTGTTGTTGTCCGCACTTGCATTGCTAAGCGTGCCACCGGCAATCGTCCATGCAGATTGGGGGTAACCCTGACCGGCCTGGGCGTTTGAGTTTGCCTGCCAGCCACCGTCGATGTCGCTCTCCTTGAGGCGAACGGCGTCGTAGCTAATCGTGCTACTGGTAAAATTGTCGTCGATGAGGTTCGCAGAAGCCGGAGCTGCCATGATCCATGCACTTGCAAGGGATATAAGCAGGGCAAGCACTCTCATCTGGCTCGTGGAGCGCGGCAAGGCCGTGGTGTCGTGGCAGTGGGGAGGGATCGCTGAATGCATCGTTTGGAACCGGTGGGCAATGGGTCTTGTGATGGAGGCTGGCGGGGTCAAAAAGATCCGCGGGAAATACAGAGGAGGGGGATACGCACATTCATGGTGATCAATGACTTATGGCCTGCCAAGGATAAAATCAATGCAGGCAAAGGGTGATCCTCTGGCTTTCACTGAGCCAACAGGAGTCGAGCTTTGCAGTGCCTTTTGACTGCGCTAGGATTTTTGGTCGACACTGCGCATCTGGATATCGGTGATTTCGACATGCAGGGGAGTGCTGAGAATGTGAAGCACTGAGGCGGCGATGTCCCCGGGCTTGAGCATTCGCATACTTGAACGGGTCTGGGCAAGCTGGTCTTCCCGTCCTTTGAAGTAGTGATCCAGCAAGGGGGTGTCTACGAAGCCCGGGGAGACGGTGGCGACTCGTGTAGGATTACCATCGGCCCTGAGCTCGTAGCGCAGGGCGTCACTAATGCCGCGCACAGCGAATTTGGTGGGGGAGTAAAATCCGCCGGTTGGCGGCACTCGGTGGCCGCTCATACTGGAGGTGTTGACGATCTGGCCGCCGTTTTCAGGAAAGAGAGTGAGAGCCTTCTGGCAGCAGATGGTGAGTGCTTGCACGTTGAGCCTCCACATGCTTTCCCAATCCGCAGGGGCACCATCTGAAATGCGCGAGAGCAGGGCAAGACCGGCATTGTTGACCAGAATGTCGAGATGGTCCAGTGAGGAGAAGGCTTGGTCAATTTGCTCCGGGTCTGAGAGGTCACAGGCAATAGGTGAGACGCCGTCGGGAAGTTTGGATGTGTCGCGGCAGAGGCCAAGGACCGTGGCTCCGGCTTCGAGAAGCTTGAGAGAGATGGCCCGGCCGATACCGGAGGATGCTCCGGTGACCAGCGCTGTTTTGTTGGACAAGGGCATGGAAATGGTCTGTTCCCCGGGATCCGGGTCAGGTAATCAGGCATCAGGGCGGCTGCAGGTCATCATGAACTCGTTGCCATCCGGGTCAACGCACATGGCGAGATGGAGTGGGTCTTCAGGTGTATCTGTGGGCTCCCTGGTGAGAGCACCCCCAAGCTCCTTGAGCCGGGCAATGCCCTGATGAAGATCATCCACCCGGAAGCTCAGGCCTGTCCAGGTGCGCTTGCCCTCGCCGCCGCCGTGGATGCCAATGGTGGCTCCGGCGATAACCACCTCGCTCCAGGGCTCCGAGGCAAAACTTACTTCGCCATCAAACAAATCCCGGTAAAAGTGAAGGCATCGCTCCCAGTCGGCGGCCCAGAGCGCGTATTTGACTTTTTCGACCTTCATGAATGCTAGTTAGCCACAATATTGACCAGGCGGCCTGGCACAACAATGATCTTGCGGATTGTTTTGCCCCCGGTGTGCTGGATGACATTCTCATCCTGCTGGGCGAGGGCCTCGATGTCTTCCTTGGAAGCATCTGCCGCGACCTTGATGCGGCCGCGCAGCTTGCCATTGACCTGGACGACGATTTCGACCTCGTCTTCAACCAGGCAGGCCTCATCGTATTGGGGCCATGACTGATCGCACACCATGGTCTGGGATTGATCAATGGCAAGTTTGGAGTTGATTTCCTCGGTGATGTGCGGCGCGAAGGGGTTGAGGCACTTGAGCAAGTCAGCGAGCAAAACGGCAGGCAAGTCGGCAGCTTTGCCAAAGGCATTCGTGCAGATCATCATCTGGGAAATCGCCGTGTTAAAGGAGAGTTTCTCGATGTCCTCGCCGACTTTTTTGATCGTCTCGTGCAGGACCTTGAGCAGCTCCTTGTCCGTGTCTGTGGAAGCCTGCCTGTTGGAGAGCTTGCCGGAGATGACCCATTCACCCTCCTGGTTTTGCTCAAAGGCGAGGCGCCATACCTTGGCCAGAAAGCGCGACACTCCCTCAACACCTTTCATGGACCATGGCTTGACCTGTTCCAGGGGCCCCATGAACATCTCGTAGAGACGCAGGGCGTCGGCACCGTATTCCTGGACGACGTCATCGGGATTGACGACATTGCCCAGGGACTTGGACATTTTCTGCCCGTCTTCGCCGAGGATCAGACCCTGGTTGACGAGCTTTTGAAAGGGCTCGCTGGTGGAGACATGCCCAAGATCATGCAGCACCTTGTGCCAGAAGCGGGCGTAGAGCAGGTGCAGCACGGCATGTTCGGTGCCGCCCACATAGAGGTCCACTCCGCCGGAGCTGTTGTTGGAGCCCATCCAGTATTCTTCGGCCTCCCTGGAGATGAAGCGTTCGTTGTTGTTGGGGTCGCAGTAACGCAGGTAGTACCAGCAGGAGCCTGCCCACTGGGGCATGGTATTGGTCTCGCGTCTGGCGCTTTCCGAGTAGTTGATCCAGTCCGTGGCCTTTGCCAGCGGTCCCTCGGGAGATCCGGTTGGCTTGAAGTCATCCATTTCAGGCTGCAAAACGGGAAGTTCGGAATCAGGCACGGCGAAGTGATTGCCGCTTTCCTGATCCCAGAGAATGGGGAAGGGTTCGCCCCAGTAGCGCTGGCGTGAAAACAGCCAGTCACGCAGCTTGTAGTTGATTTTCGCCTCGCCCTTGCCGTTTTCCTCCAGCCAGCCTATGATTTTCTTTTTTGCGTCACCGGTCTTGAGGCCGTCGAGAAAACCGGAGTTGACCGAGGTGCCGTTGCCGGTGAATCCCTGCCAGTCGGAGTCATCCGCAGGTTGCACGACCTGGATGACGGGTAGCTCAAACTTGGTCGCAAATTCAAAGTCACGCTCGTCGTGGGCGGGCACGGCCATGATCGCACCAGTGCCATAGCCCATCATGACGTAGTCAGCGATCCAGACCGGTATTTGCTCACCGTTGACCGGGTTGGTGGCGGTGGCACCGGTGGGCACTCCCGACTTGTCCTTGTTGAGGTCGCCGCGTTCAAGGTCCGACTTGGAAGCACATGCTGCGATGTAGGCATCCACGGCTTCCTGTTGATCAGCGGTGGTGATTTGGGCAACGAGCGGATGCTCGGGGGCAAGGACCATATAGGTGGCTCCGAACAGGGTGTCGGGCCGGGTTGTGAAAACAGTGACCTCATGATCTGCGATGTCGAACTGAACCTCCGCCCCGGTGGATTTGCCGATCCAGTTTTTTTGCAGCAGCTTGATGGACTCGGGCCAGTCAAGGGGGTCGAGTTCATTGATCAGTCGCTCCGCATACTTGGTGATACGCAGCATCCACTGGCGCAAGGGGCGGCGTTCGACTGTCTCGCCTTTGGACTTCCATTCCTCGACTTCCTCATTGGCAAGTACGGTGCCCATGGACGGGGACCAGTTCACCGGTGCCTCGTGGATGAAGGCGAGGCGGACAGCATCGATTTGCTCGCGTGTCCAGCCTTTGGCCTCGAGTTCGGAAACGGGGGCCGCCTTCTGGGTTTCCTCGTTAAAGTAGGAGTTATAGAGCTGGAGAAAAATCCACTGGGTCCAGCGGACGTAACCGGGATCGGTGGTGTTGACCTCGCGATCCCAGTCATAGCCAAAGCCGAGGGCCTTCAGCTGGCGGCGGAAGTTGTCCACGTTTTGCTCGGTGGTGATGCGCGGGTGTTGGCCGGTTTTGATGGCGTATTGTTCGGCGGGAAGACCAAATGCGTCCCAACCCATGGGGTGAAGCACGTTGTGGCCGTTCATCTTCTTGTATCGGCCCAAGATATCCGTGGCGGTGTAGCCCTCGGGGTGGCCAACGTGAAGTCCCGCGCCCGATGGGTAGGGAAACATGTCGAGGATGAAATATTTTGGCTTGGACGCATCAAAATCGCCATCACCCGGGTTGGGTGTGCGGAAGGTCTTGTGGTCGTCCCAGTGCTTCTGCCACTTCGGCTCGAAGTCGGCGAAGGGGTAGGGTTTGCGTTGCTCTGACATGGCAAGCCTAGAAGTGAATGGCGTGGCCGTCGGCATCCAGGGTCGCTTCGTGAATGGCTTCAGCAAGCGTGGGGTGTGCGTGGATGGTGGAGTGAATCTCATCCGTGGTGAGTTCCATTTCCAGAGCCAGTCCCATCTCAGCGATCAGTTCAGTGGCGTTGTCGCCAATAATGTGAGCCCCGAGCAGTTCACCGTGTTCCTTGCCGAAGAGCAGTTTCACAAATCCCTCCGCGTCAGCGGCTGCCTGTGCCTTGCCAATGGCGGCGTAGGGGAATTTTCCGACCTTGTAGTCAATGCCTTCTTCCTTGAGGGCACGCTCCGTTTTGCCGACCGAGGCCACCTGTGGGTGACAGTAGGTGCAGCCGGGGAAATTGCCGACCTGACGCGGTGTGTGACCGTCCACAAAGAGACCCTCGACACACTGGACAGCCTCAAAGCTCGCCGTGTGAGCCAGCCACGGAGGGCCGGAGATGTCACCGCAAGCATAGACATTACCAATGGATGTCTGGTAGCGCTCGTCCACTTGAATAAAGCCACGCTCATCCAGTTCAGGTTGTATGCCGCCCGGAAGAACAGGGGCAACACCGATTGCAACGAGGCAAACATCGGCGGTGATCGTCTCATTTCCTTTGGGCCCCTCAACATCGATGGATACAGAGTTGCCATTGTCCTGGAAGTTCACACACTTGGTGTCAGTCAGACAACGGACTCCCTGCTTGGTAAAGGATTTCTGCAGTTCCTGGCCGACTTCCTCGTCCTCCACAGGTAGCAGGTTGGGTTGCATCTCGATGATGGTGACCTTGGTGCCGTAGGCATTGTAAACATAGGCAAACTCTACACCAATCGCTCCGGCACCGATAATGACCATGCTCTCGGGCTGGTTTTCAAGAACCATGGCCTCTTTGGAGCTGATGACGGATTTGCCATTGAAGGGCAGGGGGGGAAGCTCACGGCTTTTGCACCCGGTTGTAATGAGAATATTGGCAGCCTCGAGCAGCTGCTTGGAGTCGTCTGCCGCAGTAACCTCAACGTGATTGCTGTCGACAACAGCACCGAACCCGCTGATGTAATCTACCTTGTTTTTCTTGAAGAGAAACTCAATGCCTCCTGCAAGTCGGTCTGAGACCTGACGTGACCGGCCCACGACCTTGGACCAGTCATAGGAGAGATTCTCAAAGGAAATGCCGAAGGTTTCGGCTTTTTTGGTCAGGGTCTGGTAAAGTTCGGCGTTTTTGAGCAGCGCCTTGGTGGGAATGCAGCCCCAGTTCAGACAGGTCCCTCCGGCTCGATCCATCTCGACAACCGCTACTTTTTTTCCGAGTTGAGCTGCGCGAATGGCTCCGACGTATCCGGCGGGTCCGCCGCCGATGACAATGAGATCATACATGGTGTTTGGAATTGGGATTGAGTGAGGTGTTCTTGATATTGCTAAAGTCGTGGCAAGGTGGGCAGAAACGAGCCTGCTTGTCAATGACTGGGCGGGTTGCAGACATGAAAAAGCCGCCAGTGAGGCTGGCCGTGCCCATGACAGGTGTCAGCAACTATCGATGCTGCGCGCCACTAGGCGGGGGGAGCAGCTTGTCCGGGTGTGTCTCTGGAACCGAGATACAGAACAAAGCCGATGATGCCAAACACAAGGGCCAGAAAGCCGAAAACAACCAGGCTGGCAATGATTCCAAAACCCATGCCAAAGAGAGAGACAGCGGTGGTCATGGACACACTTGCAATGGTGAGATGACGGCCGTCTTCGATACCTGATGCCCTGACTTCACAGGGTTTGCCCGCCTTGACCTCAAAGGTGCCGACGAGATGCTTGTTGCCCATTTGGCTGCTGCCGGACGGTTTGCTGGCAACACTGCCAGTCTTGCTCGCCGTATCCGTGACATGGATAATCACTTTGTCCAGCTCCGCATCCCCTGCGTCACTGCTTAGCCAGACGGTGACCGCACTGTCCTCCTTGGGCTCATAAATCACCGAATCCGGGGTGACAAAGTTGGTGCCGGTTTTGCTGATTTCATCGACGACTTCCTTGCCTGTTGAAAAAGCGCCAAAGCCGAGCACGGTGGCAAGCAATCCGCCCACCAGCAAAAGGATGAGTGAGGTGATGAGAAAACCGCATCCTTTTTTCTGCGTAGCCATGGTCAATGAGCGTAAGTTGATCCTCAGTAATGAGACCGGTTATCCCTGGCTGCGGCGATTGATTCTCAGAGGCTGGCCAGGATTTCGTTGAAGGTCTGGCTGGGGCGCATGGCAGCACCTGTGAGGGTGTCATCCATTTTGTAGTAGCCTCCCGTATCAACGGGGGACCCTTGCACGGCAATGAGCTCCTCGACGATCTGGCTTTCGTTTTCTCTCAATGCCTTGGCGATGGGGGCAAAGGTGGAGGCGAGCTCGCTGTCGGCATCCTGGGAAGCCAGTGCCTCCGCCCAGTAGAGAGCCAGGTAGAAATGAGAACCACGGTTGTCTATGCCTCCGAGCTTGCGGGTGGGGGACTTGTCATTGAGCAGGAACTGGCCAGTGGCAGCGTCGAGGCTATCAGCAAGAACCTGTGCCTTTGCATTGCCAAACTTGGTGGACAGATGCTCAAGTGAAACAGCTAGGGCAAGAAACTCACCCAGCGAGTCCCAGCGAAGGTAGTTTTCCGTCGTGAACTGTTCCACGTGCTTGGGGGCGGATCCACCCGCACCTGTTTCAAACAATCCGCCGCCGTTCATCAAGGGCACGATGGAAAGCATCTTGGCAGAGGTTCCGAGTTCCAGGATGGGGAAGAGGTCGGTGAGGTAATCGCGCAGCACATTGCCGGTGACGGAGATCGTGTCCTGTCCTGCCTTGCATCGGGCCAGGGTGAATTCAGTCGCCTCCACGGGCGACATAATGTGAATTTCAAGACCGTCAATGTCGTGGTCACCGAGATATTGGCCGACTTTGGCAATGATCTGTGCATCGTGAGCGCGAGATTCATCCAGCCAGAAGACCGCTGGGGTGCCGGTGGCACGGGCCCGGTTGACTGCGAGTTTTACCCAGTCTTTAATGGGCGCGTCCTTGGTCTGGCAGGCGCGCCAGATATCGCCTTGCTGGACTTCGTGTTCGGTGAGGATGTTGCCCTTGGCATCAATAATGCGCACAGTGCCATCAGTCGGGATTTCAAAAGTCTTGTCGTGGGAGCCATACTCTTCGGCTTTCTGCGCCATCAAACCGACGTTGGGAACAGTGCCCATGGTGGTGGGATCAAAGGCTCCGTTCTTTTTACAGAAGTCGATGGTGGCCTGATAGACGCCTGCATAGGAAGAGTCAGGAATCACCGCCTTGGTGTCCTGAGTCTCGCCTGCGGCATTCCACATTTGGCCCGACGTGCGGATCATCGCTGGCATGGAGGCATCCACGATGACATCACTGGGTACATGAAGATTGGTGATCCCCTTGTCTGAGTTCACCATCGCAAGAGACGGGCCATCGGAATAGGCCTGCTGGATGTCGGCAACAATGGCCGCCTGCTGGTGATCGGGCAGTGAATGGATCTTGGTAAGTACATCGCCAAAACCGTTTTTGAGATCCACCCCGGCCTGGCAGAGGGCCTCACCGTGTTTTTCGAAGACATTTTTGAAGAAGGCTGCAACACAGTGACCAAAGATGATGGGGTCTGATACCTTCATCATGGTTGCTTTCATGTGCAGGGAAAAGAGAACACCCTGCTCCTTGGCCTCCGCAATTTGCTCATCAAGAAATGCCAAGAGGGCCTTCTTGCTCATGCGGGTGGCGTCGATGATTTCACCTCCAAGCAGCGGAGTGCTCTGCTTGAGGACGGTGACAGTGCCATCACTTGCCGTATGCTCGATGCGAACATCCGTCGCATTAGCTACTGTCACGGATTTCTCATTGGATCGGAAGTCTCCTCCGGTCATGGTGGCGACGTGGGATTTTGAATCAGCACTCCACGCACCCATGCGGTGGGGGTTGGCCTTGGCGTATTCCTTGACGGCCTTCGGTGCGCGGCGGTCGGAGTTGCCTTCCCTGAGGACAGGGTTCACGGCAGATCCCTTGACCTTGGCGTAGATTTCCTCGGCGTCTGCGTAGTTGGGGATATCGAATCCCTTGGCCTGTAGCTCTGCGATCGCGGCCTCCATTTGTGGGACAGAAGCCGAAATATTGGGCAGTTTGATGATGTTTGCCTCCGGGGTCTTGGCCAGTTCGCCGAGCTCAGCCAGGGCATCCGCCGTTTTCTGGTCGTCGTTGAGCCTGTCGGGGAATTGAGCAAGGATCCTGCCTGCCAGGGAAATATCGCGGGTTTCAACCCGAACGCCCGAGGATCTTGTAAATGCCTGCACGATGGGCAGCAGGGAGTAGGTGGCAAGTGCCGGTGCCTCGTCGGTTTGCGTGTAGATGATGGTTTCTTGGCTCATGGTGAATAAGAATAGACGCGCGGGTGTTTAATATACCATGCGGGCAGGTCAATGTTATTCCTGTGGCTGTGATCCGATGACAGAAAAAGCAACCTCCTCAAGCTGAGCTGGTCCGCTCCTCCAAGGCGGGTAATGATTATCGCCGGCACGGTCACAGAGGACGCATGGGATATCAGCGTCAGCACGCTACCATCCCAGGCAGCGAATGCTCTCGTCACCGTGTTCCCATGCATGGGCTGACTTGATGAGTCCTTGCACATAATCAATAGCGGCGGATAGGGCATCCGGCATTGCCTTATCATGATCAAGCCCGGCAGTGATCGCGGCGGAAAGCGTGCATCCCG
>CAYXEC010000045.1:0-16304 GCA_964463855.1 uncultured Verrucomicrobiales bacterium
CAATACCTTTCCACATCTTTTTTACCCATTTTTACTCTCACTCACGCAAACGCCTGTGAGCATACCGCTGAGGCACCGCGAAGGGCGCAGAATGATGGGCAATTAATGGATGACAGGTGGAGCAGAGCTGCTCTCATCGTTAGGGTTGTCAGGCAGACGGATGGACTCAACCATTTCCTGAACCTCTTTGGGAGGTGCGGGGGTGAATGAACTGATAATGAAGGCCACCGCAAAATTGATTAGCATTCCAATACATCCGATGCCTTCCGGAGTAATGCCAAGAATATACTGCTCCGGCTTGCCGTCGAGGAATTGGAAATAGATGATGTAGCTCAGCGTGAAGGTGATTCCTGAGACCATGCCGGCAATAGCGCCTTCCTTGTTGATTTTCTTGGAGAAAATACCCATGAGCAAAGTTGGGAAAAATGAGGACGCCGCCAGGCCAAAGGCGAAAGCCACGGTTTTAGCAATAAAGGCGGAGGGAGGATTAATGCCGAAGTAGGCCGCAACACCCAGAGCAATGAAGGAAGCCATGCGCGCGTAGTTCACCTCTTCCTTGTCGGAGAGTTCAGGCTTGATGATCTTTTTCATCAAATCGTGAGAGATCGAAGTAGAAAGAACAAGCAAGAGACCTGCCGCGGTGGACAGGGCGGCGGCAATACACCCTGCCATGAGCAGGCCAATGACCCACTTTGGCAACCCTGCCATATGCGGATTGGCCATGACCATGATATCGTTACCAAACCACAGTTCGTTGGGGCTGGTCATATCAGCTTTGATCGAGACAAGCCTCTCTCCATGCTTGCCGATACGCTGGTCTTCAGGGGCATCGTATGGCGGGTATGCAGGCTTTGTATTCGCAGAGCCCAAGTAGACATCGCCGTTCTTGCCGGACTCTGATTTGGCTGGCCCATAATACTGAATCTTACCATCGCCGTTTTTATCGACCCATGCCATCTGGCCGGTGTTTTCAAAATCCTTGAACCATGCAGGAGCATCCTTGTAACCGGTATTATGCAGCTTCTCGATGAGGTTGACCCGTGAAAAGGCACCAATAGTGGGTGCAGTGAGATAAATCACGGCAATAAACATCAGCGTCCAGCATGCCGATGTCCTTACAGCGCGTACGTTTTTCACGGTAAAAAACCGGACGATCACGTGAGGCAATCCGGCAGTGCCACACATCAGTGCCGCTGTAATGCAAAACATATTAATCGTCGACATTTTGCCCGATGTGTATTCGCTAAAGCCCAGCTCCGTGTTGATATTGTTGATTTTATCGAGGAAGGGAATCGATGCGCTGGATCCTGCCGTGTAATCACTGATGAGCCCCAGCTGCGGGATGAAATTATTGGTCAGCGCAATGGCGATAAAGATAGCCGGAATAGTATACGCAAAGGCCATTACGCAATACTGTGCGACCTGCGTATAAGTAATACCCTTCATGCCTCCCATGCCTGCGTATACAAAGACGATGGCGGCACCAATGATCACACCAGCCGGAATGCTGATGCCAAAAAGTTGCGAAAAGACCACGCCAACACCGCGCATTTGCCCCATGATATAGGTCATGCAGATAAAGATGGCGCACAGAACAGCGACGGCACGGGCCAACTTGGAGTAATACCGATCACCTATGAAGTCAGGCACAGTGGCTTTGCCGAATTTACGCAGGAATGGCACCATGAGAATCGTCAGCAACACAAATCCACCGGTCCATCCCATGAGAAACCGGGAGGCGTCATAACCACTGATGGCGATCGTTCCTGCCATCGAGATAAAGGTAGCCGCACTCATCCAGTCCGCAGCGGTTGCCATACCATTGGCTAAGGGTGATACGCCACCTCCGGCGGTATAGTATTCCTTGGTTGATCCGGCTCTCGATCTGACAGCAATGCCTATGTAGAGAGCAAAAGAGATCCCGATAAATAGAAAATTCCAATAGTCCTGGTCCATGATGAGATTACTTTTCAGATGTGAAGCCTTCCTCTCCCTCGAGCCTGTTCATCATGAACTTGTATATGAAGAGCAGAATGATGAAACAGATAATCGATCCTTGTTGCGCCATCCAGAATCCCAGAGGGGCATTGCCTATCTTGGGGCATGTTTCATCAAGCCAGTCCCGAAACAAGATGCCCGCGCCCAGGCTGACAAGAAACCAGATACTGAGGAGGGCGAAAACCAATATAATGTTTTTTTTCCAGTAACGGCGGCAGTGTGTTGCAGAAGGTAGTTGACTCATAAATGGACGGATAAAAGCACTTTATAGGGGGCTGATAATCGAATGCAATCTGAGAATTGAAAAATTGGCTTTATTTCAACCACTCATATCACGGCATGTATTGACAAAAGACGACACTCATGTGATCTCTTCGCTATGCAGACTGAGATTATCACAAGTCGCGAAGTGAACGCTGTGCAAATCCCCAGCGGGGATCCCTTCCTGTTACCTGCAGGCACAGCGGTCATCATTACACAGACCTTGGGTGGCTCCTATACCGTGGCAACCCAGTCAGGTCTTGCGCGCATCTCTTCGGAAGACGCGGATGCTCTTGGGATTGACCCTGACGAGGTTTCTGGCGGCACTTCATCCGGTGATGAACTCCCGGAGGATGCCAGCTTGGAGGATCATATCTGGAACCAACTCAAGCAGGTTTTTGACCCCGAAATCCCCGTCGACATTGTCAACCTCGGCCTGGTCTATGATTGCGCTCTCAAGGAGGAAGAGGGCAAGACGACAGCACAGGTCAAAATGACGCTCACAGCTCCCGGCTGTGGCATGGGTCCCGTGATTGCCGCTGACGCCCAGGCACGCATTATGACCATCGAGGGTATTGATGATGCCCATGTCGATCTGGTTTGGGATCCACCTTGGAATCAGGACATGATTTCCGAGGAAGGCAAAATGAAGCTCGGCATGATCTGAGTGCCAAGCGGAGCTCGCTAAATCGTTGAGCAATCCAGTGCTGTTGGAAATAGGAAAAATCCCTTACTGCTGGCGCTGGTTCCACGCCACCAGATTCTCATAGCGGACACCATTGCCCCCGAATATGTCAAGGGCACTTCCCACGGTTACATCGACATTGCCCCCACTTCGTTCTTCAACGAGCTCAAGATCACTCATGCCAGCAACTCCACCTGCATAGGTGACGGGGATGCCTCCCCACCCGCCCAGGAGCTCAACAAGATCAGCGTCAATGCCCCTGCACAGGCCCTCTACATCCGCAGCATGGACGAGGTATTCGCAGCACCATTCAGCCATTGTTTCCAGTGTCGGAATGGTCACATCTATATTGGCGAGAGTCTGCCAGCGATTCATGGCAACCGTCCAACCAGAGTCGCTTTTCCTGCAACTCAGATCCACGACGATGCGCTCACGGCCAACCTCCCTGGCCAACTCTGTAAGCCGGTCCTCCAGAAAGAAGCCGTCACGATCGAACAACCACGAGGTAACAATGATATGTGAAGCACCGGCTTCAAGCCATTGAACCGCGTTTCTGATATCAATACCACCGCCCAGCTGCATACCGCCGGGCCATGCACGGAGTGCCTCGCGAGCCGCATCCTCGTTGCCTGCCCCCAACTGGATGATGTGGCCGCCTGCAAGCTTGTCGCCACTATAAAGCTCTGCATACCAGGACGATGGTCGCTCGGAGACGAAATTTTCCTCTGGCCCCGATCCCTCATCGCGAAGACTGCCGCCCACGATTTGCTTTACCTTGCCTTCGTGCAGGTCAATACAGGGGCGGAAACGAGTCATGATGCAGTCTTCTTAAACCTCATCGCCATCTTCTGCAAGCGCCTCTGCAAGCAACTTGAGATATTCTGGACGTGGCAATTCATAACCGCCAAATTGACGCAGGTGATCCGTCATCCACTGGGTATCAAGCATTATGTAGTTATTTGCCCTCAGCCAGCTGACCAGCCCAACCAGTGCAACCTTGCTGGCGTCAGGCTTCAAGGAAAACATGCTTTCTCCAAAAAACGCCCTGCCAATGGCGACCCCATAGAGCCCTCCTTGCAGTCCCTCATCATCCCAACTCTCAAACGAGTGTGCGTAGCCAAGATCGAAAAGGTGACAATAACTCTCCAGAATGATATCATCAATCCAAGTCTCATCTCGCTGACGGCAGCCAGTCATCACCTCACGAAAAGCACTGTCCTGTCTAACCTCGTAGATCTCCTTCTTGATGGCTTTTTCAAGTCCATGTGAAATATGGAATCTATTGTCTAATGGGATAAGGCCCCGCATAAGCGGAGAAAACCAATGGATCTCACCCTTATCGGCCATGGGAAACACGCCTTCGGTGTATGCCCCCAGTAGGATGTGTGGTGGAATTCTCTCCATAGGGTATCAAGATTAGGATCCAGTGAGCAAAAAACGGCTTTTACGTATCACTCATACTCATCCCTCTTGTTCACGGCGTCTAGTATGGCCCCGGCTTCATGCTCATCTTCCTCAGCCACGGCTAACCTGATCTCCCCCATGGTAAAACATGGCGCCAGGGAGGCGAGCGCCTCATCGAGGATTACCGACTCAATGCCATGGCTTGCAAGCTCAAGCTTGGCAAGCTGAGCAGGCAAAAGAAGGGAATACTTTCGTAATACGACCATGGAGGAATCTCAAGGAGTCTTACCGCTTACCACCAATGTCGATTTTGAAGTCCACAGGCACGGTGACTGACTGCATATCTGTCCACAAACTCCTCTCGATTCTGAATGCACCTGAATATTTTTCCAGCACATAAGATTTTGTTACGGTGTATTTTCCCGCAAACCCCATGCTGGATGAGCCCCCACTTGAAGACTCAATAAGATTTCCCTGTGGATCATAAAAACGCACCTCTGCCAGTTCGGGCACCTTGCGCCTCCATGTCATGGAGACCTCTGTGTCATCTTTATTCCAATTCGATAAGCCTACCTTGTTGATTTCAAACACAAAGCCCTCCGCAAGTTCGACCATATCGCCTTTTTGGAATTTGCGTGATTCCGTCGATTTTGTTGTTTTGTTACTGGCGACGTGGACGGCAAGCTCTCCATTGACAATCAGGCTGGAGGATCCAGAAGCTGGTAATTGCTCAGCCCGCATATCAATGCGCATAGCCTTTGCGTCCTTACTGATGCGATTCCAAAAACCAAATTCAACACCCAGCTCATTACTGCCATCTGAGACTGTCATTTTGGATTTCTTCTCATCAAACACAACAAAGTCCTTATCGGTTGATCGCAACCCAAGACAAACGTGGGTGCCTTTCTCGTAATTAAAGGTCTGAAACCCGTCAAACTCCTCCTTCATCGGCTCCCAGACAATCATCAAACCTGCGGGTTTGACGGAAATATTCTCGGTAGCTGACGCGTAAATCGCGGCTGGGAATACCAAAATCATTATCGATGAGAGTAAATTCATGACCTTATTAAGCTAGTGAGGGCCGTTTGCTGTGGCAACCCGCAAATCGATCAGCTCAAGCTAAACGCAATCGAGAAGAAATCCTGCTTGACTCAGGCTGGTTACCATCCTATGTCCTCCACCCCGCAGCACACCTGCGTGCGCAACCAACCACTTTTTGCCCATGGCCACTACAGAAGTTATTTTACGCGAAAAAATCATTAATCTTGGATCCGAAGCTGACGTTGTCACCGTCAAGGCCGGCTATGCTCGTAATTACCTCATTCCCGAGGGCAAGGCTTTCGAGGCCAACAAAGCGAACCTCAAACACCTTGAGTCCCTCAACGCCAAGCGCATTCAGCGCGAGGCTGAGGAGCTTGAGCAAGCAAGGGATTACGCATCTAAAATCAACAAGCTTAAGCTCAGCTTTTCCTTGGAAACTGGTCAGGGGGGCAAGGCTTTTGGCTCAGTGACCACCATTGACATCCAGAAAGAGCTCAACGAAAAGGGCTTCGACATTGACCGCCACACCATCCAGCTCGACACCCCCATCAAAACCTCAGGCAAGCAAGAGCTCGAAATCAAGCTCCACCCGGAGGTGACGGCAATTCTTCAGATTGACGTTCAAGCTGCTGGTGACGCATCAGCCCAGGCTGAATAAGAATCATTTCATCACAATCAAGCCCTTGCCTGGAATCAGGCAGGGGCTTTTTCTTGCCTGGTGATAGGCATGCCCGGTGATTCAAGCCACTCCTCGAGTGTTTGAAAAAGGCGCTCACTGCCTTCTCCGCTGAACGGCTCGTGCCTGAGATGTTCGATCTCCTCATAGCGTTTGTTATGGTTGGGCAACCTTTCAAAAAGCCCCCTGGTTACTGGTGCAGGACACACCATGTCCTGGGTTCCTTGTGTACACAACAAGGGTATGTCTGCACAGATATCATGGACACGTGTGTGCAGTAATTTGGCAAAGTCCAGAAGGGATGTGCCCCAGCCAAGTGAGACCCTGTTGTGCCATAGCTCGCTTCTCGTTATACAAGAGGGCGGCTCGTGAAAAGCCTCCAGAGCATGGCTCTCATCAGCCATGGCCGACTTGAAATTCTCGGGTTTGACCTGGGTTGAGAAAGTGAACCCGGGCAATATGGGGGCAAGAACACGAGCAGCCAGCAGGAAAAAAGGATGCCTTCCCATTCCTGGATCAATCAGAGGCGATGACAACCAGGCGAAACTGGGAGTTGGGAAAACCCCCTGCCCAGCAAGAACAAGATGCCTGGAAGCCAATAGCCCGCCCATGGAATGGCCCATTACTCCGTATGGCAAGCCGCCCCTGCTCTTGATCTCATCGAGGGTGCTTTGTGTTACAGCGTCAAGTAGCTCCACATCGCCACAGTGGCCTCTGGTTCCAGGGCTGTGCCCATGGCCCGGCAGCTCTGTGATCGTGCAGCGGATACCACGATCTGCAAAGGGGTGCAGGATATCCAGATAACGCTCTGCGTAGTCTCCCTGGCCATGATAGAAAATAGCTTCAGCAGAGACGTCTATGTCGTCTGCCGGATGAATGATGAGGCGATGCAATGAGTGCCCCGCGATGTTGGTGCGTAGAGACTCCTCTCTCATTCTCTCAATGTGTTTGCCAACTCCTTGAAGAGCGATGCATCCTGATCACGGTTCATAGCCTCAAGGCTGTGACGTATCTCTGTCACGTAGCGTAGAAGTATCAGCCCCAGGTGACCATCATCACTAACGGCAGATCTGGCCCGCTCCGAAATTTCAGGGTGTAGCCTAAGGAGGGCGTCGGCGTCGAACTTTCTGCCGCCATGAAAGCAATCAATCAGGTGGGCTACACCATCGATTTGAATGCGGGCGAGAAAGTGCCCCGGGTAATTGCACCCTTGAACGTGACAACCCAGGCGACGTCCCAAGAGCATGTAGAGGCACGCCAGGCTGGTGGGGTTTCCTTGGCGCGTTTCCATGACATAGCACAAGTCATAGTTTTCCAAAGCGTCTGCCTGTTTTGAATCTCCTGAGAATCTCCCTGATTTAAATAGCCAGCGTCTCAGGTCATTGGCGCTTGGAGCAATGAGTTCTTCGGAAATCTCATCAGCAAGCAAATCCAGACTGTCGGAAAGGGACGGCCGCAAGGTCACTCCATCATGCAAAAAATCGCATATTTGCCTGAGCAGGTTTTCAAAGCCTTCCCAGTCGTCCTCCATGGCGTCAATGCCATTGCTGGGGACGAGCCATTCGTCCCGAAGGGTTTCCCGTCTACCGGGACGCAGCAGACGGGACAGGCGCTTTTTGCCCGCTGCGTTCATTTTAATGCCCAGAGCGGCCAAATCATGACTGATGTCCCCTCTCAGTTCGGCAATGCGCTCCTTGACAATCGGGCGAACCGCCGGGTCTTTGTCGTCAAGTAAACGGATAAGGTATGGCAAATCATCAGATGCGTTACCTGAATTCCGTGGCAGATCCCCCAAGTTGGCCATGCCTGATCATACCTACATGAGCGATAATCTCCAATGCAAAAAAGCTCCCGCAAGACAAGGCCTGCGAGAGCTTTTTCCAACCCTTGACGATACAAAACAATCAACCCCCAGCATTTTCGTCATGACGCTGCGGCACTATGTCAAATTTGAATCCCTTTTTCATATCCTTGAAAAAATCGATTTTCTCGAGCCTCTCACGAATATTTTCCGGCACTGCTGCCTTGTCCTGCGGTGTGTCATATGGACCCTCAAAGAGAATGCTGCCTTGTTTGTCTTTGACGACCAGTTCATGAGCGCCATCGATCACCTTCATGGTAACTGAGCCTTCATCATCCATGACGGTCATCGAGGCCTGGGCGTTGAATTGAAATGCATTTCCTTCCTTGTCCGGAACAGGCACCAGATGATCCAAGCCCTTTAGCTTTTCGATATCATCCGGGCCGATGATTTTTTTCATATCAAACTCAATCTCGCCATTTTTATGGAGCTGCTTGCTGAGCTCGTCAAGGTTGCGCTTCATCAATTCCCTCATGCGATCATGATCGGCTTTCGGCAGATCCCCCATGCCGCGCCAGAGAGGGTTGGCTTCCATATCCAGTGGAGATTGGCGTGTCTGGCCAATGGATATTTTTCGCTCGGACAAGACCACTTTTGTTTTCATCAGCTTACCTTGCTTAATAAAGGCAACCTCCACCTCGTCGCCTGGCGCCTTTGCTCTTACAGCATCACGGAAAGCATTAAAATCCCCTACTTTTTGACCATCAAAATCTACGAGGACATCATGCCTTTCAATGCCTGCCTTGTCGGCGGGGTCTCCCTCCAAGACATGATGAATTGTCAGCCCAACCCCTTGTTCGAGACCCAAGTGCTTGGCGAGTGTTTCAGATACGGGGCAACCCCCAAGCCCGATCCATGCTACGGCGATGGTTTGACCTTCTTGCTCTTGTTGCAAAGGCTCTTGAGCAGGCTTCTTGTTGGCGTCATTGGCCTGTCCGCCCTCGGCAGGTTTTTCAATGGCCATTATTGGCATGGTCAGGGTCAGGCTTGCCACTGAGGTAAGCGCACGCAATCTCCACATGTTAAAAAGACAATTCATTATAAGGCTGTATTTGATGGTTGGAACAATGAATCTGCATGGCACGAAGCTGAACAGAAGCACGAGTAGCTCGATTCATCGCTGGTTATGGCGTTCTGAAGGGGCATTCTTGTCTAAAAAAATCAGTGCATTTTGATCGGGATGAAATAGCGATCCTTTCTGGGTCGACTGAGAATAACACTTCTGCCCTCAGGGCTTTTCACTCTGACCTGATCCACATACTCAACTTCGACACAGCGATACGGGGTATCGGCTGGGCCGTAAACAATCCCCTCCTTGCTGTTGATGACTTTGCTCGTTACAAGGTTCGATGCCGGGGCAATATAACCCTCACCGGCAAAACCACCCGGGGACGAAGGCACGGTGCTTGCTCTGGGTAGTTGAATGGCATTAAGCTCAGAGGATTGTGATGCCAGGGATGACTCTGTGGAGAGAGAAAAGCCAGATACAAACATCGCAGTGATTGCAGCAAGAAGTGCGACAGCAGCGGCCGCGCCATAAAAACCATAACCAAAGATTTTTGGTTTTGCATGGTTGCAGGTAATTTGAGCTTCGATGCCTATGACGTTTTCATGGCCGGATTTGTCATCATGCCACTGATCCATGGCCCTGACCATGCGATCAATCATATTGGGCGGCATGCTGGCAGGAGCTATCTGCCTTAAATGAAGCTCCAGACTCTCAAACTCCTCAATGCATTCACTGCCTCCATATTCATCATCCACGCAAGCTACCATGGTCTTTTCAAGCCTTGCGTGAAGCTCGCAACACATGGATGCCGGCATAAGATCACACAACTGATCCTCAAGCTCTTGGAGCTCATCGGGAAGTCTATGGTCTGAATGGATGGACATGGTATGTGATATAAAAAAGGGATATTGCTGGAACCGAGTATATTTAATCAGATGTCATTTCGTGAGCGATTGCTTTCGAGTGCTCTTCGTAATCGTTCAAGTCCGTATCGGTAGCGTGAGGCCACCGTGTTGAGGGATACACCAAGCATTTCACCGATCTCGGCAAAAGTATGATTTCCCCATACTTTCAAGATAATCACTTCTGAAAATTTTGCAGGTAGTTTTTTTAGTTCCAATTCGAGAAGGGATTTTGTTTCTTCGTTGGAGCCATCACTGTGAAACCATGGATCTGCCAGCCCTCCGGTCTCGGTTTGGCGATCTGCCTCGGACTTTTTTTCACGTTTCAGCCGTCGATCATTCTTACGCCCCAAATCGATAGCAAGGCGACGGATCGTGGTATAGAGAAAAGGCCTCCAAGATTCATGCCCTCCCTCAAAGGAACCTTCCTGAACTTTGCGCGCCAGCTTAACCAAGGCTTCCTGAAGTATGTCCTCCGCGTCTTCGGCAGTGCGCGTTTGCTGGCGGGCAAAGAGCAGCATTCTTGGGCCGTTTTCATTGAGCCACTGCCCCCAATTCGTGAAGGACCGGACATTCTCTGCTGATGAATCTGTCGCGGGCTCACCTTGCACTTTGCCCTCGCGGGGCAACTTTTCAGCGCCAGCACCGGATAGTAGGTGCTGACTCAGATTTGCATGGGTCACATTCACAGAATTTTCTTTCTCAACTCCCATAACGACGCGGCAAACAAATATTGTTTAACAAATTCAGATTAAATATGAGTCTTATTGCGACTGGTGTAACGCATTTTCTTTAAGCTTTCTCAGGAGGTAATTACCGGTGAGTGACCCGGACGAAGCTATTTGAGCGGGTGAACCTTCGGCTACCACCTTGCCACCATGCCTGCCTCCGCCGGGACCAAGGTCAATGATCCAGTCCGCAGCAGCCATGACGTCGAGATTGTGTTCAATAACGACCAGTGTATTGCCGGCATCCCGAAGTTTGCAGAGAACCTTGAGCAATACTTGCACGTCCTCATAGTGCAGCCCTGTGGTTGGCTCGTCCAACAAGTAGAGACAATGCCCCGCATTGGGTTTGGACAACTCATGCGCTAATTTGACACGTTGTGCCTCGCCACCCGAAAGCGTGTTTGCCGGCTGACCGAGATGGATGTATCCAAGGCCCACATCGCAGAGGCAGCTCAAAACCTGAGATAGTTTAGGCACATTTTGAAAAAACTGCGCCGCTTGCTCAGCGGTCATTTCAAGAACCTCAGCAATGTTGCAGCCCTTGTAGGAGACTTCCAGGGTTTCCCGGTTGTATCTGCGCCCTGAACATGCATCACAGGTAATATAGGCATCACTGAGGAAATGCATATCAAGGCGGATGGCTCCATCCCCCTGGCATTTTTCACAGCGCCCCCCTTGGACGTTAAAACTAAATCGCCCGGCGTCATATCCGCGCTGCCGCGAGAGCGGTAATTTGGCAAAAAGGGCGCGGATTAAATCCAGTGCCCCGGTGTAGGTTGCCGGGTTCGATCTTGGGCTTCGACCAAGGGGCTTCTGATCCACTACGATGGCCTTGTTGAGTTGCTCCACACCATCAATTCCATCATGCGCTCCGGGGATGGCTGACGCATGGTTGAAATGGCTGGCCAGGGCACGGCGCAGAATACGATCCACCAATGTCGATTTGCCGCTGCCACTTGGGCCTGTGATTGCGACGAGCAGGCCAAGTGGTATGGTCACATCAATACCCTGGAGATTGTTTTCGCGGGCCTTTTTAATAGTGATCTCACCTGATCTCTCCAACCCGGTGGTCGTTACCTCCGCTGAGGCATGGCCTGACAACCATTTGCCAGTGACCGAATTCTCGTCTCCAATCACAGCCTCTGGAGATCCTGCGGCGAGCAAACGCCCCCCGTGAATGCCGGCACCGGGACCCATATCGATGAGCCAATCTGCCGCACGGATCATTTCCTCGTCATGCTCCACAACGACCACAGTATTGCCGATATCACGCAAACGCTCGAGAGCAGTGATTAACCTGGCATTATCCGCACTGTGAAGTCCGATACTTGGCTCATCAAGAACATAGATGACCCCGGAGAGTCCCGCTCCAATTTGAGTCGCCAGACGAATGCGCTGCGCCTCACCACCAGAGAGACTGTTGCTTGCCCGGTCCAGAGTCAGGTAAGCCAGACCCACATCATCTAGAAAGCGAAGACGTCGCAGAATCTCATCCTTCACTCCAGACAGCGCATGCTTACGGTCATCCGGCAGACTGATCCCGGCCATCCAGGACAAGGCTCCTTCCACAGATAGCGCGCAGAATTGGTCAATACTCAGCAATGAGTCGTCTCCGCCCTCGAGCTTTACAGCCAGAATTTCCGGCATGAGCCGCCGCCCATCGCATTGCTTGCATGGGTTGGCCAGCAGAAAGCGGCCCATACTTCGACGAACGGCGTTACTTTTACTCTCACGGGAAAACCTCTCGACCTTTGAACAAAGACCCTCAAAACCCTGCGCCTTGTCACCATGAAACAAAACTTGCTTGAAGGAATCCGGAAGATCATTGAAAGGAGTTTCCATATCGACACTCATCTCCATTGCCAGCTCCTTGATAAGCCTGTCTTGCAGGCTCTTTTTGCGTTTATTGCTCCGCCACATGACGATAGCCCCTTCCTCGATGGATTTATGCTTATCGGGGACCAAAAGCTCGGAGCTGCATGAAAGCTCGGTTCCGAGGCCATGACATTGCAGGCACGCGCCCTGCCTCGAGTTAAAAGAAAAGTGTTTTGGTGTTAATGCCGGCAATACATAGCCTGTATCCGGGTTGCGATAGCTTGTGGAAAAGGAGAACTCGGTAAAATCAGCGTCATCAGGCTTCTGGATCAAGCAACGCAACTCACTGCCGCATATGCGCAGAGCCGCCTCAACAGAGTCGGCAAGTCGGCTCCTGGCGCCGTCCCTGACGATCAGGCGATCCACGACGACCTCAATGTTTTGGGCCTCATCAGGCCATGCGGATTCCACTTCATCCAGTTCGATGATCTCCTCGTTAACGCGCAAACGTACAAAGCCCTGCCGCTGCAGATTGCTGGCCAGCGCGGGCAAGTCGGCGGCCTCCTCAGCAGGTATGGGGGCAAGGATGACGAGTTTTGTGCCCTCCATCTCTACTGAAAGTGTTGTGACAATATCCGCTGAAGTCATTTTGACCAGCCTCTGCCCCGTTGAGGGGTCGTGCGGAATGCCTGCGCCAGCGTAAAGAATGCGCAAATAATCATAAACCTCGGTTGCAGTCGCAATCGTTGAGCGCGGGTTCATGGTCCCGTTTCTCTGTTCAATGGCAATGGCGGGGCGTAGACCTTCAATGGAATCAACATCAGGCTTCTCAAGTTGATGCAAAAACTGCCTCGCATAAGCACTCAGGCTCTCCACATATCTCCTCTGCCCTTCAGCGTAGAGGGTGTGGAATGCAAGTGAAGACTTGCCACTGCCGCTGGGACCGGTGATGACGACAAGCTTGCCTCGGGGGATGTCTACGTCGACATTGGCGAGATTGTGCTGCCGGGCCCCTTTGATTGAGATTACATCCACGGAAATTTGTTTAGCTCACAGCACCCGAGAAATCCACTGTTGATTCTCATTACTTGCCATCCGGGACCCCTCGATGCTAGGCTCAGAATGTTGGCGCCTCTTTGAACGATCAACAGATTGCCGAAGTGTCTATAACTCATTATTTTCAGCTGCTTGCAACCATCGCACTTGCATGCCTGGGAGCGTCCTGTTCGCAGGGCATCCTCATCGCTCGCAATCAGCCCGTGGATGCCTCCATAGCGGTTGGCTCCAGTGGCTTTGAATCTGCCTGCTCGGAAATTGTCAAAATGCCTTGGACAGGTGGCAATCACGTCCAGACATTGCTCAACGGCAAGGAGATATTTCCGGCCATGCTGGAGGATATTCGTGGCGCCAGAAAGTCCATCACCTTTGAAACCTATATTTTCAGCGACGGTGAAATCGCCCGGAAATTCACAAGGGCATTGTGCGAGCGTGCCAGATCAGGAGTCAAGGTGCACCTGGTGCTGGATTCGATGGGGGCGATGAAAATGAGCGATGCCAGCCGTCAGAGAATGCTCTCAGCGGGCGTGGACCTGAGGCTCTATAACCCGCTTCAGCTGCTTAACCTTCCCAAATACAATGTCCGAGATCACCGCAAAATCATGGTGGTTGATGGCAAAATAGGATACTCTGGCGGCTGTGGTATTGACGATGCCTGGATGGGCAATGCGCACACGCCAGAGCACTGGCGTGAGAACCATTACCGGCTCACTGGTCCTGTGGTCTCCCAGCTGCAGCGTGGCTTCAATGACAACTGGGTCAAATGCGGTGGAAAATTACTCACAGGCCCTGCTTATTTTCCTCAACTCGGCAAGGTCGGCAATATGAAAGCCCAGGCCTACAACGCGTCTCCACAGGCCAACCTCTACACCATTCCCCATATGCTGAGGCAAGCCATGGCATCGGCACGCAAAAGCATCGTGATCAAAAACTCCTATTTCTACTTGGACAGACCTATGTTGAAAGCCATTCGCGAAGCTCGCAAGCGAGGAGTGCACGTTGAGCTGGTTCTGGCTTGGGAACACACGGATGCATGGCCTGTGAGGCACTTGTCGGTTTATCAATACCACCGCCTACTCAGGGCAGGGGTTCATATTTACGAATACAGACCCACGATGATTCATTGCAAGGTGATGGTGGTGGACGGCTTGCTCACTATCATTGGATCCTCGAACATGGATCCCCGTTCACTCTACATCAATGACGAGGCCAATGTGAACATCCTCAGCAAGGCCTTTGCCGATGAGCAATTGCGCATCATCGAAAATGACAAAAAACACTCAAAACGCGTCACCAAGGCCCCCTTTCCATGGAATCCCGTGACCATTCCATCACGCGCAGCAGTGACACTCATTGCCCCCCAGTTGTGATCCGCCAGGCTTGGGTCCTGATGGAGGTTTTCAGCGCCCAGGCCCCAGTAAGCGTTGATTTCTGCTGAAATGACGGGACTTCTTGACAAAGTCTGCACCCTCACTATCCTCCCCCCGCCTACCTCCCGGTAGGCTTCATTATTCTGTGATCTCACTCACTGATCTTACCCATCACATCCACATTTTATGAATACCATCCGCTCATTTCAGACAGGTTCCGGCTCCGAGGGCAAATTGCATTCACTCCCAGCACTGCAGGAGGCAGGACTTGGTAACATTTCACGCCTGCCGATCTCCATCCGCATTGTGCTTGAGTCCCTTCTGCGGAACTGTGATGGCCGCAAGGTAACCGAGCAGGATGTTCAAAACCTGGCTAACTGGAATGCTGCCAACCCCGGAACTTACGAGGTCCCTTTCACGGTTGCCCGCGTCGTGCTTCAGGACTTCACCGGAGTTCCCCTGGTTGTAGATCTGGCGGCCATGCGCAACGCTGCCGCCGAGGCAGGTGCAGACGCTTCAGTGGTTGAGCCTCTCGTTCCCGTCGATCTGGTCATCGATCACTCTGTTCAAGTGGATTTTGCCGGCTCCCAGCAGGCCCTGGACCGCAACCTCCAGATTGAATTCATCCGCAACAAAGAGCGTTATCAATTTCTCAAATGGGGCCAGCAGGCCTTTGAAACCTTCGGCGTCGTCCCTCCTGGTATTGGCATTGTCCACCAGGTGAACCTCGAATACCTCGCCAAAGGGGTGCTGGAAAAAAACGGTGTGTATTACCCTGACACCCTGGTTGGCACGGACTCTCATACCACCATGATCAACGGCCTGGGTGTGGTTGGCTGGGGCGTTGGTGGAATTGAGGCCGAGGCCGGCATGCTTGGCCAACCCGTGACTTTCCTCGTTCCCGAGGTGGTCGGCGTCTATCTCTCCGGAGAGCTCGCCGAGGGTGTTACCGCTACAGACCTCACCCTGCGTGTCACTGAAATGCTGCGCAAGCACGGTGTGGTTGGCAAATTTGTTGAGTTCTATGGCCCCGGAGCCAAGGCACTAAGCCTGCCGGACCGTGCAACTGTTGCCAACATGGCTCCTGAATACGGCGCCACCATGGGCTTCTTCCCGGTCGACGGGGAGACCATTGCCTACCTCAGGGGCACTGGTCGCTCTGAGGAAACCTGTCAGACCGTCGAGAACTACTTCAAGGCTCAGGGGATGTTCGGCATCCCGGAAAAAGGCGAGGTCGACTACAGCGTCTCGCTTGAGCTGGACATGGCCACTGTCAAATCGTCGGTCTCCGGCCCGAAACGACCTCAGGACCGCATCAATGTCACTGACCTTGGATCCAAATTCAACGAACTCTTTGAGTCTCCTGTCGCAGACGGCGGATTCGGGCGTAGTGGGGATTCCCGCAACACCACCATCGATCTCGCGCGTCAAGCAGCGGCGGGGTTCTCACCGGTCGGTGCTGAGCGACTTGAGGACGCCGGCACGCATGGTGAGGCAC